>NZ_DBIC01000013.1:6812-29079 GCF_002296545.1 Herbaspirillum sp. UBA812
ATCACGTTGCCCGAGCCGGTCTCATCCTCCAGCGTCATGAAGATCACCCCCTTGGCCGTGCCCGGCCGCTGGCGCACCGTGACGATGCCGCAGCAGCAGGCGAACTGGCGGTTCTGCAAGGTGTTCAGGTCGGCCACGCTCATGAAGCGCCGCCGCTGCAAGGTCGGGCGCAAGAGCGCCAGCGGATGGCGGCGCAGCGTCAAATTCATGGCGCGGTAGTCGTCGACGATCTGGTCGCCTTCGCCGGGTGCTTCCAGCTGGACCGCGTCATCACCGCGCGGTGCCGTGCGCAGCAGGTCACGGTCGGGCACTGCGCCCACGGCATGCCAGAGCGCAGCGCGCCGGTGTCCGGCCAGCTCGCGCAAGGCATCACCCGCTGCCAGCGCTTGCAGGGCGTGGCGGTCCAGTCCGGCGCGCCGGGCCAGGTCATCGACATCGGCAAAGGGGCGTTCGGCCCCGGCCTGCTCGATACGCTGCGCCGCCTGTTCGGGCATGCCGCGCAGCAGGCTCATGCCCAGCCGTACGGCCGGACGCGCCTGCCCGGCGGGGTCCAGTTCCAGAATGGATTCCCAGCGGCTGCGCAAGACGTTCACCGGCAGGACCTTGACCCCATGCCGGCGTGCATCCTGGATCAATTGGGAGGGCGAGTAAAAGCCCATGGGCTGGCTGTTGAGCAGGCCGCACAGGAAGGCTTCCGGCTCGTGGCACTTGAGCCAGCTGCTGAAATAGGTCAGCAGGGCAAAGCTGGCGGCATGGCTTTCGGGGAAACCGTATTCGCCGAAACCCTCGATCTGGTTGAAGATGCTCTCGGCGAATTCACGTGAATAGCCATTGTCGGTCATGCCCAGCACCAGCCGTTCATGGTGCGGGCCCATGCCGCCCTTGCGCTTCCAGGCGGCCATGGAGCGGCGCAGGTCATCGGCTTCGCTGGGGGAATATCCGGCAGCCTCGATGGCCACGTCCATCACTTGCTCCTGGAAGATCGGAATGCCCAGGGTGCGCTCCAGCACTTTCCTGATCTTGCCGCTCTTGCTGGTGTTGTCCGGATAGTCGAAGCTGCCGCCGCTGCGCACCAATTCCCGCCGCCGCAGATAGGGGTGGACCATGCCGCCCTGGATGGGGCCCGGCCGCACGATGGCCACCTGCACCACCAGGTCGTACTGGGTGCGCGGCTGCATGCGCGGCAGCATGCTCATCTGGGCGCGGCTTTCGATCTGGAACACGCCGATGGTATCGGCCTTGCAGATCATGTCGAACGTGGCCGGATCTTCACGCGGAATGTCGTACATCTGCATGACCTGCGGCAGGCCGCGCCGCAAACTCACCAGTTCCAGCGAGCGGCGCAGGGCGGTCAGCATGCCCAGCGCCAGGACGTCGACCTTGAGCAGCTTCAGTGACTCCAGGTCATCCTTGTCCCATTCGATGACGGAACGCTCTTCCATGGCCGCATTCTGGATCGGCACCAGCCGCGACAACTGCCCGCGTGCGATCACGAAGCCCCCGGTGTGCTGCGACAGATGGCGCGGAAAGCGCAGCAGCTTGCCGGTGATGCTGGCCCATAGGCCGATCTGCGGCAGTTCCGGGTCCAGTCCGGCTTCGGCAAAGCGGGCCAGCAATTCTTCCCGGCTGTCGAACCAGTGCTGCGACTTGGCCACCGTATCGACGATGGCCGCATCCACACCCAGTGCCTTGCCGACCTCGCGCAGGGCGCCACGCGGCCGGTAGCTGTGCACGGCGGCCGCCAGCGCGGCGCGGCGGCGGCCGTACTTGCGGTAGATGTGCTGGATCACTTCTTCGCGGCGCTGGTGCTCGAAGTCCACGTCGATGTCGGGTGGTTCTTCACGTTTTTCGCTGATGAAGCGGGCAAACAGCAGCCGGGTCGAAGTGGGATCGACCTCGGTCACGCCCAGGCAGTAGCACACCGCCGAGTTGGCCGCCGAGCCGCGCCCCTGGCACAGGATGCCGCGCGAACGGGCAAACTTGACCAGGTCGTAGACCGTCAGGAAATAAGCTTCATATTCCTTTTGGGCGATCAGGGACAATTCCATCTCGATCTGGGAGCGCACCTCGCCCGGTATCCCTTGCGGATAGCGTTTAAAGGCCCCGGCCAAGGTTTCCTGGCGCAGATAGTCGGCCGGGCTCATGCCCAGCGGCACCAGTTCGTCAGGATATTCATATCGCAGTTCAGCCAGGCTGAACTGGCAACCGGCCGCCACCGCCAGGGTCTGGGCCAAGGTCGCCGGGCTGTGCACCAGCGACAGCCGCATGCGTGGCCGCAGGTGCTGTTCGGCATTGGGGGCCAGGGACAGGCCGCATTCCTGCACCGGCTTGCCGACGCGGATGGCCGTGACCACATCCTGCAGGTATTTGCGCGAACGCTGGTGCATCTGCACGTCGCCCACCGCCGCCAGCGGCAGGCCGTGCAGCCGTGCTGCGGCATCGATGGCAGCGCGGTGCAGGTCGTCCAGCGGACGGTACAGGCGCGTCATGCCGACCCATGAGCGGCCGGGGGCCAGCGGGGCGAACCAGCGCAATTGCGCATCCAGCGTTTCTTCATCGGCCGGGTAGTCCGGCACCAGGATCAGCTGGCAATCGGGCAGGGCGCGCAGGTGCGACAGGGCGGGCGGCGGCTGGCTCAGGTCTTCCGGCGACAGCAGGTAGCTGCCTTTCTCGGCGCGGGTGCGCGCCAGGGTGATGAGTTCGCAGAGGTTGCCATAGCCTTCGCGGTTCCTGGCCAGCGCCACCAGGGTCATCCTGGCCAGGGGATGGGCCGGCTCGTCCTTCAAGGCCGTGAAACGGAAGCAACTGCCGATGAGCAGCTTGAAATCCTTGGCCTTGCCGCGATGGACCTGTTCCATCCAGGCGGCATGGGCGCGCACCACGCCGGCCATGGTGCATTCATCGGTGATGGCCAGGGCGCGATAGCCCAGTTCGATGGCACGATCCACCAGTTCCTGTGCATGCGAGGCGCCTTGCAGGAAACTGAAGTTGGTGCGGCAATATAGTTCGGCATAGTCGGGCAGGCCGGTCTGGGGTACGCCCAAGGGCAGGGAAGCTTGCATGCCGTGCTCCTAGCCGAACAGGCCGTGCAGGAACCACTGCGGCTCCTCGTCGGACCACTCGCCGCCGCGCCACTGGCGGAAGATCCAGTAATAGGCATGGCTGGCATCGCGCGCCGTGAAGTAGTCGCGCGTCAATGGCCGGCCTTCCCACCAGCCGGCTTCGATGCGTTCGGGCGGAGAAGTGAATTCCAGCGCACTGCGATAGAAGGGCTTGTGCTGCTGCATCCGCAAGGGCAAGGGTTCGGCCAGCAGCCACAGCGGACGCGGCGGCAATCGCGCCGCATCGGTAGTCAGGGAAGCCGGCAGGCTGGCGGGGCTCTGCATCACGCTGCACCAGCGGTTGGCGACCTCGGGCCGGTGATCGGCGCGCGGGGCAGCCTGCTGCACCTTGTCCGCGCCCAGACGCGCCACCAGCAGTTCCAGCAGGCGCTGGTGATCCTCGGCACTGCCGCCGGGTTCGGGGAAGAGCATCTCGCTGGCCGCCTGTTGGTTTTCCAGTTCATCGGCGGCCAGCCCCAGGGCGATGGCCGGGGCGGGCAGGGAGGAGCGGGCCAGCTTTTCCTTGACCAGGGTATGCAGGTGGTCTTCTTGCCAGGCCGGTACCGTCAGCGCTATCTGCAGTTCGGTCGGCGCCACTGCCTGCCGTCCCCGTTCATGTTCCAGCCACAGGCGCAGCTTCTTGATGGCCAGCTGGCGTGCCGTCAGCCAGCCGGCCAGCTGAGCCAGCAAGCCTTGAGCATAGGCGGCCAGGATGTCGGTGTGCTCGATGCGGTCCGGCAGCTCCACCCGGGCCTGGAACGTTGGCGGTGCCACGATCCAGTCATGCACTTCGGGCGCGGCACCATAGGCGCGGTCCAGCATGGCCAGCAAGTCCTTGCCGCAGCGGCGCTGCAGACCGGCGCGGGGCAGGCGCTGCACCTGGCCCAGCTGGCGGCAGCCCAGCCCGTGTAGCCATTCCAGATGGGCACGGGCGGCGGTGAGCAGAACCACCGGGAGACGGTCCAGTCGGCGCTGCAGGGAACGGTGGCTCAGGGTGCGCACGTAGCCGTAGCGTGCCAGCAGCCAGGCCCCGGTGGCCGTGACGGCGCATGACAGGGTGGCCGACAGTCCCATCCGGGCAATGGTCACCCGTATCTTGCGGCACAGGGCCCGAATCCCGCCGAACAGGCGCAGGCTGGCGCCCACTTCCAGCAGGATGCAGGCCTCTTCGGCCAGCGTGACCTGGGGCGTGTATTGCAGCAGGGCCAGGGCGGCTTGCTGCAAGGTGGTTTGCTCCCGCAGGATATCCCGCTCGTTCAGATGCGCTTGCGGTGCCAGCAACTGCACGCCGCCGCGCCGCATGCCTTCGTGCACGCCCAGCGCGCGCGCCGGTGCCGTCAGGGCGGACACGCGGTCGCGCTCGAAGACCACGGCCGCTGCCTCATCCAGCCAGTTCGGACGGAAGACTTCCAGCGGCAGCAGTGGCAGGTGTACGGCGATCCACAGGGGTGACATGGCGTTGCAAATTCGGTGAAGGCAGCAAAGGGAGAAACAGGCTTTGTTCGCGCAGCGGGCCGCGGCGCTTGAGAAAACCGATCTCCAGCCCGTCGCGCGCTGACTTGAGCGTCAGCCGCAGGGGCGCGGGGGAAGGCTCGCGCGCGCAGGACAGCGGCCTCAGCATGAAGAACAGCGTCTGCCCGGCCTGCGCCGCCACATGCAGGCGTCGCAGCAGGTCATGATCGCCCTTGCGCAAGCGCGGCTGCCACATCAGCAGGGCCTGGCAACTGTCGGCCCGCAAGACCTGCTCGGCAGCCCAGCAGGCGTCGGCCGCATGATCGGCCTGCAACTGCAGCAGCCGTGATGCTTCCACCCCCATATGCGCCCAGCCGGGGGCATTGACCTGGTGTGGGGCCTGCAGCAGGGCGATCCGGCCCCCCTGCGGCGGGCGCCGGGCAGTGGCGGGCGCACGCGCCAGTACCGGGCGCAACAGGCGCAGCTCGCCCACGCCCTCCTGCGGCAGCAGCAGCTCGATGAGCACCCCGGGCGGCCAGCCGCATTCGGGCAGCTCGGCATCCAGCGCCTCGAATCCGCTGGAGACACCGCGCGCACCACCGCGCGCCAGCTGGGAGGCCAGCCAGAGCGAGGGGTGGATGATTTCCGGACGAGGGACCGGAGAGCTGGATGTCAACATGGCAAGAAAACGAGGATGCGAAACAGCAGGAAAGTGCGGGTAAAAGCAAAGACTGTATAAATATACAGTAATTGTTTTGAGGTGTGAAAAAAACTGCCTTTGGGCTTGCAATCAGGTGAAATTTCCCGAAAGCAATGCCGAAGATCGCTGATCCATCGGCAATTGATACCGAAAATACAAGCTCATCTTCAGTTTTTCCTACATGTCCGACAGCCATTGCTGACCTTGGCAGAAGAGCTCTTCCGATAGTGAGGATCGGTGAGGCTTTCTACACTGCAGATGTGGACAAAAGTTGGGTTGTCATTTGCATGCTCGCGCAGAGCAAGAGGGCGGCAAATGACAAATGTCTGCTCCATTCGATCATCCAAGACAAGGAGTCACACATGGCAAATTCACAAAATCCGGGGAACAGCAATCGCGGCTTCGCCGCCATGGATAGGGAGAAACAGCGCCAGATCGCCAGCATGGGAGGCAAGGCCGCCCATGCCAAGGGTGCTGCCCATGAGTTCACCTCCGCCGAAGCCCGGGAAGCCGGACGCAAGGGTGGTCTGAACAGCCATGGCCGCAAGAATGCCGCCGCGGCCGCCGCTGCTCAGAACGGCAATGGTGGCAATGGCGCCAGTGCATCGGCCCAGCCGCAAATGAACCAGAGCACGCCGCAAGAGGGCAATGGCACCCAGCAGCCGCAGCAGTCGGACAGCAATCCCCAGCAGCAAGGCTGAGAAAGCGGCCCCAGCGGCCACCTCAGGCAGACTCAGCCGCCGTACCAGGACCCTGATCGCATCAGGCAGCCGTTCCAACGAAGGACCCTGCGCTCCACTGGCTTCAGGAACCGGGCGGTGCACCTAGTCAATAACAATAAAACGAAAGGCGCGTTGAGCGCCTTTTTTGTTGCCTGCAGCCCGCCTCCGACGGGAGGCTTCAATTGCGTGCCAGATCATCCATCATCGGCACCAGCGCCAGCAGGAACAATGCGGCTGCCAGCGGCATGGTCGCCAGGAAGCCCAGCGCCTTGAACCCAAAAGCACCCGTCACGCCCCCCAGGAAGAACATCAGCAACAGCGAGGACAGCAGCATGAACTTGCGCCGCGCACCCGGCACGGGATCTTCCGTCACCGCCTCATGGGGCTGGCGGGGGGCCAGGGTCCAGTAGCACATCTTGCCGATCTCGATGCCGATGTCGGTGACCAGGCCCGTGACGTGGGTGGTACGGATCTCCGATCGCGAAATCTTGCTGATCATGGCATTTTGCAGACCCATCACGAAGCACAGCAAGGCCGCGGTCACCGGCACGAACAGCAGCCGGTGATTTTCCAGATTGCTGCCGAGGATGCCAAAACACAGCAACAGCATCGCCTCCAGCATCAGCGGCATGGCGTATTCGCTGTGCAGGCCGCGCCGCCGGGCCCAATTGATCATCACCGCCGAACAGGCCGCTCCCAGCAGGAACGACAGCAAGGCACTGGCGCCGGCCACCAGCAGCAGGGTTTCCCCCAGCACCAGGTTGTCGGCCAGCGAGGAGACGATGCCCGACATGTGCGAGGTGTATTGGCCCACGGCCAGGAAACCGCCGGCATTGACGGCACCAGCGATGAAGGCCAGCGAACGCCCCAGATGGCGGTTGGAGAGGTCGGTGCGCGCCGGACTGGTCAGACGGCGCAGGTAATTGATGGGCATGACGGTTCCAGACAGTGAGGCAAGCACCCCAGGCGACAGCATCCCCAAGCCACCCCTGCGCAACGTCTGCCTCTCCTGTCCCCCCGGAGAGACTCATCTTCGCCGCTTCCTACGCAGAGTGCCGGTGGCTTCTTGCTGCCTTTGCCTTCAGTGTTTCTTATGCTGACAAGAATACTTCTTCCTGGCCCGGCGCGGGGAAAGAGGCTGCATTGCCTGACCTGCGTCAGTGGCGCGGGCGGCACAGGGTTCTTCCTGCCGGGTCTTTCACCTTGAACAGAGGAGCACACCATGAGCATTCCCATCGACATTCCCGGCGGTCACCATCTGGGCGAACTGAGCGGCCCCGTGGCCGATGCGCAAGGAGGACCGGTCATGCAACCAGGCGTGCAGCAATCCGAGGAAGGCGGCTTTCGCGGCATCGTGCTCATCGGCGCTTCCCCGCAAGCGCCGCAGGAGCCGGTCTCTACCCATGTCTGCCCGATGTTGCGCACGACCAGCGAACTGGCCTATGCCGATGCTCTGGCGTTTATCGCCGGACAGGGCAACTGAATCATTCGAACCATGCGAACCATTCTTCAGGTGAAGAAACCAATGCGGATAAAAATGAAGATAAAAAAAAGGCCGCCTGGGGAGGCGGCCTGAGGGGGAGGGATATAAGACGCCGGGGATCGGGGGAATCGCCGGAGAATTTCTGCTTATGAAAACGACTCGTGGGGATAAACCGATGGGGGATGGACTGTATTCATGACACGACGGAGGGGGACGTTCGTATCGGAATGTGGGGTCCTCGGTTTCGAGTTCGTTGAGATGCATAGTAGCGATGCAGCGCAAAAAAGAAGATCGGACAGTGTCCAATAAACGCGTAGGAAAACACCTACATCGCGCCCCTTCGAATGCGCCGCAAATCCGCGCCAGCACTACTTGTGGCCGATATTGACCTCGTGCATGTCACTGTTGCGCACTTCCGGCAATTCGAAGTCGCCAGAAGGCGACACTTCCTGTGCCGGACGCACCGGTGCAGCGGGCAAGGAAATCTCCGCCAGTGCGTTGCCCACGCCGCGATTCTGGGTCTTGGCGGCGACGTCGCCCAGGCTCACCATGCCGACCAGATTCTTCTGGCGGTCCATCACGGGCAGGCGGCGGATCTGGCGCTGCACCATATCGTCCAGCACATCATCTACAGGCTCATCTTCGTAGCACCACAAAACCTCGTGGCTCATTACCTCGGTCAGCGGCAAACTCTCGGAAAGGCGATTGCGGGCCACGGCGCGCAGGACGATGTCGCGGTCGGTGACCAGGCCGACCAGATTGTGCTGGGTATCGCAGACGGGCAGGGCGCCTACGTCCAGTGACTCCATCGCCTGGGCGGCACGGATGACGGAATCATCCGGGCTCAAGGTATGGGCACCGCGTGACATGACGTCGGCAATGGTTCGGGTAGCGTGCATGTTGACCTCCTGAGTGGATGGAAATGGCTGTAAAGGGGGATCCCGACTTCCACTCCAGACTAGGGAAGTGACGCCGATGCCGCAATGCCACATGCGCCCTTTGTCGGGTCGGCCAATTCGCGCAGGGCCGTGCGAATGCGCCGACCTGCGTTGCAGGGCTGCCGGGGAAACTTCCTACAACGCCTCGCGGCGCTGGCCGATGGTGGCTGCTGCCGGCTTGGTCCACCATCGGCACACCATTCGCTTGCCGGGCCTTCGCGGGCTCATATCGACCATCATGTCCGATCACATCACCGACCTCATCGGCTGGGGCGCGACCCTCATCCTCCTCTTCACCATTTCCTCCCAAGTCTATGAACAATGGCGCAGCCGCTCCACCCAGGGGGTCTCGCATTGGCTCTTCGCTGGTCAGCTGGCGGCTTCTACCGGCTTCGTCGCCTACAGCGTCCTGCAAGGGGACTGGGTGTTCGTGGTCTCCAATGTGTTCCTGCTCTTCACCGCATTGCTGGGCCAGGTGCTGTATCTGCGCAATCGCCGCCGTCAGCAGTGAGTCACGCATGAGTCACGCATGAGTCACGCATGATCCGGGCGCCATGCCGCTCATCGATTCTTACATCGGTCATTGGCGCTGTCTGATGCAAGCCGCCGCGCTTCCTGACTACAGTGAAAACATGGCAGCCCCGAACGGGGCACAAGCTGATCCATCATCCACACGACAAGGAGCCTTTCATGCAACGTACCCAGAATATTCAATCCCGCCCGCACACCTGCGCCAGCCGCCGCCTCATCGGGGCCGGCGTCCTGATGATCGCCGGTGCCGCCTTTTCCTTCAATGCCGCGGCCGAGTCCGTGAACAGCAAGGACAAGAGCTTCATGACCAACGCCGCCGAAGCCGGCCACGCTGAAATCGAAGCCAGCAAGATCGCGCTCGAAAAGAGCAGCAACCAGGCCGTCAAGGATTACGCCCAGAAAATGATCGACCAGCACACCACGGTCGACGAGCAGCTCAAGCAACTGGCCTCCAGCAAGGATGTCACCCTGCCGGCTGAACCCAGCATGGCCCAGCGCGCCAAGATCGCCATCCTGGAAAAGCTCAAGGGCAATACCTTCGACAAGCGCTATGCCAGCATGATTGGTGTCTCTGCACATGAAGATGCGGTCAAGCTGTTCCAGAAGTCGTCCAAGGAAGCCCAAGATCCGGATGTGAAGACTTTTGCCGCCAAGACGCTGCCGGGCCTGCAGGAACACCTGCAGATGGGCCGTGACCTGAAGAAAACCGTGGATGCTGCCAAGAAATAATCATCATCCCTTCAGTCGATCAGCACTGCAAATGAAATAAACCTTCCCTTGCGGCGTTGATCGACTAAGCTGAAGTCAGTTTCACTCCCGCCCCCTGTCATGCCGTCCCCCTCACCCCCGTGTGCCCTGGAGACTTGCCATGAAACACTTCGCCCGCTCCGTTGAACTGCAGCAAGCCAGTCACTTCATGCCCCGCGTCGCCAAACTGGACAAGCACAAATTCGTCGCCTATCTCGATACCCGTATCGATGAGCTCTGGCATATGGATTTGCTCGACCTAGGTGCGCAACCGGTGCGCATTTGCAAGAAACGCAAAGCGGCCGAGAAGGCCGCTTTGGCGCTGCTGGCAGAAGCCACGCACAAACATCAAGGGGAGCGGAGGGGGTAGGCCGCCGACCGATGCCGGCCACTCGCCCGCTGTCTTCGGCTGTGCCAATGCCGTCCGGCACGATCCGGGCGGCATTCTTGTTTTCAGGACCGGCAATTTTTGGTCAATTCATTCACGCTGCAGGCGCGAGCTTCACGGCCTACCAGGCGCCCGGCCATAAAAAATCGAGGGGCTAGCCCTCGATTTTCATTTACCTTCATATCAGCCTGAATCCGTGCTTAACCATCGCTTTGCGCCGATTCGCCATGGGCGACCGCAAAGGCTTCGCTCTCGTGATTGGGTGGCGCGGCCGGGGCGCTGCCTTTCTCAGACAGTTGGGGCTTGGAGGTGCCGCCGGCAGAGGCTGAGGCGTCATCTGAGGCGCCGGACGGACCCTGGCGCTGTTCACGGCGCTGCTGTTCATCCAGCAGCTTCATGAATTCATTGTTGAAGGCCGGGATATCGGTGGGTTTGCGCGAGGAGACGAAGTTCTCATCACGCACCACTTCCTGGTCCACCCACTGGCTGCCCGCATTCTTGAAGTCATCCTGCAGGCTGGGCCAGCTGGTGACGGTGCGGCCCTTGGCGATGCCCGCCGAGATCAGCAGCCAGCCGCCATGGCAGATGGAGGCGATGGGCTTTTCCGCATCATTGGCGGCGCGCACGAAATTGCGGGCTTCGGGCAGCAGGCGCATGGCATCGCCATTGACCACGCCACCCGGCAGCAGCACGGCCGAATAATCAGCCGGATTGGCGCTATCCAGGCCGCCATCGACGCTGACCACTTCACCCTTGTCCACGTGCTTGAAACCCTGCACGCTGTCGCTCTTGTCGGAGAGGATGTGGACCGTCGCGCCGGCGGCTTCCAGCGCCTTTTTCGGTTCCAGCAGTTCGGCCTGCTCGAAGCCATCGGTCACCAGCACGGCGACCTTCAATTGGTTGTAGCGATTGCTCATCATGGTTCTCCCTTCATCAAATAAAAAAGCGGCCGGCATGCACCGGCCGCCCAGGAATCGGGCGCAACTGGATCAGTTGGCCTTGGGGATGTTTTCCTTGACGCGGTGGCTGTTCTGGTGGTCGTCCTTGGCCTTGTCCATCTCGGGCGCCTTTTCGATGCGCGTGATGTTGGAGGTGGACACCGGATCGCTGCCGGGGAAGCTCATCTCATTGGCCTCATCCAGCGTTACTTCGGACGGCGTGTCGTACTGGTTGGGACGATGGTCCTTGCCGGTTTTGCTTTCGCTCATGCTGTTCTCCTTCTGGTCTGATGGAATGGGCTGGCAAGCGGTGCAGCCTGTGAGATGAAGCTTACTGCGCCTGCCGCTGCCCCCCTATAAGCGGGAGGCGCAACCGCACGTAAGAATGCGCGAGGAAGATTTCTCCCCGCGCAGATCTCACGGCCAGGGCGCTGGCGTCACGTCTTCAAACTGCGCTTGCTGCGCGCCGCTGGCGGGAATGCCGTCGGGTTTGCGGCCCGGGTGCAGCATGGTGCCGGTGAGCAGATCCAGTTCACGTTCGGCCGCAATGAACGCGCTGTCGTCCAGCGGCTGTTCCGCCACGGGCCAGTGCTCGATGGCCCAGCGCTTGTATTCCTCAAAACGCAGGCGCAGCTGCCTGGCGTACTCTTCTCGTTGCTGTTCGATGGCATCCATGGTTCATCCTCCTTGCATGGCAATCAGGCTTTCCTTGACCTTGGCCAGGCCGAATTTCCAGATCTGCTCCATCTTGATGTGCGGCATGACGGGCAGCTCCGACGGATCGATGAAGACATCCAGCACCGCCGGGCCAGGCGCGGCCAGCAGTTGCTGCAGGCTCTCCTGCAACTCTTCCGGGGCGCGCGCAGTGAAACCTTGGCCGCCGCAGGCCCGGGCGAAGGCGGCGAAGTCGGCATTGGGGAATTCCGAGCCCTCGAAGGCAGGCATGCCGGCTTCTTCCATCTCCAGATGCACCAGGCCCCATTCACGGTTGTTGAAGACGATCACCTTCACCGGCAGCTTGTGCTCCACGCTGGTCATGAACTCACCCAGCAGCATGGTGAAGCCGCCGTCACCCACACCCACGATTACCTGGCGTTCGCGGTCCAGTGCCTGGATGCCATTGGCCTGGCCGAGCGAGGTGCCGACCGCGGCATTGTTGAACGAGGCCAGCAGGCGCTGCTGGCCGCGCTGGCGGATCCAGTTGCCGCACCAGAGCGTGACCACGCCGGTATCGATGACGAAGCGGGCATCGTCGTCAGCCAGGTCGCTCAGGGCGCGGCCCACGCTTTGCGGCTTGATCTTCTTGTGATGGCGCTTGATCTCGGCGGCGCTGTCCAGCTTGCTGTTCCAGCGTTCACGATCGGCATTGGCTTTCTGCAGGAAACTGCCATCGGTCTTGCCGTCGACCTTTTCCAGCAGGGCTTGCACGGCTGGACCGACCGAGCCGGTGATGCCCAGCGTGACCGGGGCGCGGCGGCCGAGTACGAAACCGCGTTCGTCAATCTGGATGATCTTGGCTTTGGTCGGCAGGAATTCCGAATACGGATAATCCGAGCCCAGCATCAGCATCACCTCTGCACCATGCAGGGCATCAGTGCCAGGCGCGCCACCGATGAGGCCGACTCCGCCGATCCAGTGCGGATGGTCGTAAGCCACCAGATCCTTGCCTCGGAAGGTATGCATGACCGGAGCCTGCAGCTTGCTGGCCAGGGCCAGCACCTGGACGATGGAACCGCGGCAGCCATTGCCGGCGAAGATGGCCACCGAGCCGGCGGCATTGATCAGTTCAGCCGCAGCGGCAATCTCGGCGGCCGGCGGGGCCAGTTCACTGCGCTCACGCAGCGTATGAATGCTGGGGACAGTGCCGCTGACCTTGGCGCCGATGATGTCTGCAGGAATGTTCAGGTGCGCTACGCCGCGCTGTGCATAGGCCTGGGCGATGGCCTGGTGGAACACGGCAGGGGCCTGTTCCGGGCTGGTGATGACCTGGCTGTAGGCAGCCACATCGCGGAACAGCATGTCGGGTGAATTTTCCTGCAAATAGTCGGTGCCGCGCTTGGCTGCGGGCACACCGCCCGAAATGGCCAGCACCGGCGCGTGGTCCTTGCGGGCTTCGTAGAGCCCGGCCACCAGGTGGTTGGCACCGGGGCCGGTGGTGCCGCAGCACACGGCCAGGCGGCCGGTCAGCTTGGCCTGGCCGGCGGCGGCCAGGGCGGCGCCTTCTTCGTGGCGTACACCGATCCATTCGATGCGCTTGTCACGGCGGATGGCGTCGGTCAGCGGGTTCAAGGCATCACCGACGACGCCAAAGATCTGGCGCACGCCGATCTCGTAGAGCGTGTCGATGAGGATGTCTGCAACGGTAGCGGGCATGGCGGCTCCTGGGAGGGGGAGGGAATCGCTCAAGAGTAAGTCCGGCAGTGCCGGGCCTGTATCGGCATGTGCGGTAAATCCATGTAGGAGAAGACCGGGCGGGAGGCAGCAAGGCGCGCCATGGCGGGCGGGAGCGGCACATTCCTACGCGGGCTTCATCGGCAGTCCGACTGCGCGGCGGACGGGGCGATTTGATAATCGGCGCATCAGCGAACTTGCGGAGGAAGCGATGCGACGCGCACTGTGGAAGGGAGCCATCAGCTTCGGGCTGATCAATATCCCGGTCGAACTCTATACCGCCGAAAAACACGATGAGCTGGATTTCACCCTGCTCGACAAGCGCGACCTGTCCCCGGTGGGCTACAAGCGCTACAACAAGAAATCCGGACGCGAAGTCCCCTGGGAAAACATCATCAAGGGCTACCAGTACGAGGAGGGCAAGTTCGTCCTCATGTCCGATGAAGATTTGCGCCAGGCCAATGTGGAGGCCACCCAGAGCATCGACATCCAGAGCTTCGTGGAGCGTGAGCAAGTCCCCATCCTCTACTACGAGCAGCCGTATTTCCTGGCCCCGGCCAAGGGCGGCGACAAGGCCTACGCCTTGTTGCGCGAAACCCTGCTGGCCAGCGACAAGATGGCCATTGCCCAGATTGTCATCCGTACCCGGCAGCATCTGGCCGCCCTGATTCCCCAAGGCGACATGCTGCAACTGATCACCTTGCGCTATCCCAGCGAATTGCGGGCACCGGATGACTTGCCGGTGCCGTCACGCAAATCGAAGAAATCCGCCGTGACCAAGCAGGAAGTCGAGATGGCGCGGGCGCTGGTGGATCACATGTCTTCCGATTGGGAGCCTGGCCAGTTCCACGATACCTATCGTGATGACGTGCTGGCGCTCATCAAGAAGAAGATCAAGAGCCGCCAGACGCATGCGGTGGCCGAACCCGATGAGGCCGCTGCGCCAGCTACTTCGGGCGCGAAGGTGGTGGACCTGATGGCCTTGCTCAAGAGCAGTCTGGAGGGACGAGGCAAATCCAAGCCAGCCCCGAAAGACAAGGCGGACGAGAGCACTGCCAAGGTCCACAAGATGGCCGACCGCAAGCCTGCTGCCAAACGCAGCAGCGCGGCCAAGAGCGAGTCCCGAACGGCGGCCCGCAGCAAGGCGTCGCCGCGTAGCAAGGCCGCCGCCAGCAAGAGTACGGCGCGCAGCACGCCTGCGCGCGCCAACGCCAGGAGGGCGCAGGCATGAGCCGGTCTTCTTCCGCACTGGATCGTTACCATGCCAAGCGTGATTTCAGCATCACGCCCGAGCCGTCCGGCCACGCTCAGTCTGCCCGGCGGCAGGGCAAGCAGGCCTCACCGGAGGGCTTGCAGTTCTTCATCCAGCGCCATCATGCACGTCGGCTGCATTACGACTTCCGGCTGGAACTCGATGGCGTACTCAAGAGCTGGGCCGTTCCCAAGGGCCCGAGCCTGGACCCGCATGACAAGCGGCTCGCCGTGCGGGTCGAAGACCATCCTTTTGATTACGGCACGTTTGAAGGCGATATCCCGGCCCACCAGTACGGAGCAGGCCACGTGGTGCTGTGGGATCGCGGCCAGTGGCAACCGCATGGCGATCCGCAGGCCGGGCTCAGGAAAGGCCATCTCAGCTTCCTGCTCACGGGTGAGAAACTGCAGGGCCGCTGGGCGCTGGTGCGCATGGGCAAGCCTGCCGAGGATGGCAAGGAGAATTGGCTGCTCATCAAGGAAGAAGATGACGCCGCCCGCACCGGTGCAGCCGCCGCCATCACCGACCTGCGCCCGGAAAGCGTGAAGGACCTGGGGGATACGCCCTCTGCCGGCAAGGCCATCGCGCCTTCACCCGTGCAATCCATGAGTGACATGCCCGAACGCATGGAGGCGCAGTTGGCCACGCTCGCCGACACCGCACCCCAGGGCGAGGAATGGCTTTCCGAACTGAAGTTCGACGGTTACCGGGGCTTGTGCCGCATCGAGAACGGCCGGGCTGCCATCCATACCCGGGAAGGACTGGACTGGAGCCATCGCTGGCCCATCCTGGTGGAGGCGCTGGCAGAGCTGCCGGTGGATCAGGCCTGGATCGACGGCGAGGTGGTGGCACTGGATGCCGACGGCCGTGTCAGTTTCGAGGCCTTGCAAAATCTGGTGCGCGGCGACCGCCAGCAGGCCAACGGCATCCGGCTGGCCCTGTACGCCTTCGACCTGCTGTACCTGAATGGCCATGACGTGCGCGAACTCCCGCTGCACCAGCGCAAGGAGTTGTTGCGCAAGGTGATTCCGGGTGGCGATGAACAGGGCTTGCTGCTCTACAGCGAGCATATCGCCGGCCACGCAGATGAAGTATTTCGCCACGCGTGCCAGCACGGGATGGAAGGCATCGTGGTCAAGCGGGCCGATGCGCCCTATAGCGGGCGGCGCGACCGCAACTGGATCAAGGTCAAGTGCGAACATCGGCAGGAGTTCGTCATCGCGGGTTATACCGAGCCGGCCGGACAGCGCAGCGGCTTCGGGGCCATCCTGGTGGGTGTGCATGACGAACAAGGGCAACTGCAATATGCCGGCCGCGTGGGCACGGGCTTCGACGAACGCTTGCTGGGCAGCATGCTCAAGCAGTTCCGCCAGCGCGAACAGGACCAGCCTGCCTTCGTCAATCCGCCAACCGGGCAGCAGCGGCGTGGCGTGCACTGGCTGAAGCCGGAACTGGTGGCGGAGGTGAAATTCGCCCAGTGGACCAAGTCCGGCATCCTGCGTCACGGCAGCTTCGTAGCGCTGCGCGAGGACAAGGCACCGGAGGAGATCGTCAGGGAAACGCCGGGAAGTGCCTCTGATGAGGTCCATCCCGAGAACGCGGAAGCGAAGCCGAAAGCGCCCGCCCGCCGCAGCGAACAAGACCTGTCCAGGCCCGTGACGGTGGAGGGCGTCAAACTGACGCATCCCGGCAAGATCCTGTTTCCCGATACCGGCCTGACCAAGCTGGAACTGGCGCGCTACTACCAGAGCGTCGCGCCCTGGATCCTGCCCGAACTCAAGCAGCGCCCGCTATCCCTGGTGCGCTGCCCGGACGGCCATGCCGGGAAGTGCTTCTTCCAGAAACACACTGGCCAGGGCATGCCGGACGTCATCGAGACCATTGAAGTGCCGGAAGGCGAGGGCAAGGCACGCTACATGATGGTCAACGACGTTGCCGGACTGGTCGCCACCGTCCAGATGGGTGTCCTGGAGCTGCACGCCTGGGGGGCCACCGGGCGGGCGCTGGACAAGCCGGACCGGGTGGTGTTCGACCTCGATCCGGCACCTGATGTGCCCTGGGATACCGTGGTGGAGGGTGCGCAACTGGTACGGGGGCTGCTGGAGGAGCTTGGCCTGAGCTGTTTTTTGAAGACTTCCGGCGGCAAGGGCCTGCATGTCATGGTGCCAATTCGTCCGGAACACGACTGGGACGTCATCAAGGACTGGGCACACCGCCTGGCGGCGCACCTGGCGCGCCTGCTGCCGGATCGTTTCGTCGCCCGCATGAGCAAGGCCGCCCGCACTGGCAAGATCTTCATCGATTACCTGCGCAATGCGCCCGGTGCCACTACGGTTGTGGCGTATTCGGTGCGCGCCCGCGACGGCGCGTCGGTGTCGGTGCCGATCACCTGGGAAGAGCTGGAGCAGGGCGTGCAGGCCGACCATTTTCGGGTCTCCACCATGCGGAAAAGGCTGGAAAGCCTGTCCCACAGCGACCCTTGGGCCGATTTCAACAAGTCTCCGCAGCGCCTGACGCGCGCCATGCTGGATGCCTTCGATCCGGCCTGAGCCGGCCGGCAAGCTCAACAAGGAGGTGAAGTCCTACACGCGGTTCATCTTCCTGCCGACTGTGGATGACAAGGGCAAACTTCATAATCCACTTTAACTTGATGGACGCGGCTAGCCGGTCCGTTTGCAACCTGACAGAGCACGCCCCGCCGTGACATGAACAACAAGAAGGATTTGGCCAGCGCCATGAATACCATCAGCCACCGCACTTCGCTGACCCAGCTGTTTACCCGCCCCTTGCAAGCCGTGATGCCGGGCCTGATGCCTCAGGCTCCCGCTGCGCTGCACGTTGCCCAGCCGCGCAAGTTGCCGGCGGCACTGGTGGATCGCCTGCTGGAACAGGAAGGACAGCGCGGCCTGCGCCACGCGGGCTTGCCCCGCGCCACCTTCAATGCACCGCAGCCGGCGGCCCATCGCGCTGCCACGTTCAGCTATCCGCTGCATATCGACCGCGCCAGCATTGAAGCCTTGCCCGCAGCCTGCGGCGTCTACATTTTGCGTGGTGTGAACGATCAGGCTTTGTACGTGGGCCGCAGCGTGAACCTGCGCAGCCGCGTGCTGGCCCATTTGCACAATCATGAAGAACAATTCCTGATCGGCCAGACCCGCCGCATCGAATGCCGCCGCACCGCCGGTGAGCTGGGCGCTGCCTTGCTGGAAAGCAGCCTGCTGCGCGATCTGCGTCCGTCGCACAACAAGAAGCAGCGCACCAAGCGTGGACTGTTCACCTTGCGCCTGAACGAGGTCGGCCAGCCGCAGGTGGCCCAGGTTGAGGAACGTGAATTCAGCCGTGCCGAGAATCTGTTCGGCATCTATACCAGCGAGCGCGCGGCGCAGGAAGCCCTGCAAAAGATGGTCGAGCGCCATGGCCTGTGCTCCATTGCCACCGGTCTGGAGCAGCCCGATGGCATCGGCATGGCCTGCTTCGGCCGCCAGATCCGCCGTTGCCGCGGTGCCTGCACCGGTGAAGAAACGCATGAACAGCACCAGCAGCGCCTGATGCAGGCGCTGGAAGACTTGCGCATCCTGCCTTGGCCTTACGCTGGCCCGATGGCCCTGGTAGAGCAGGGTGATGGCTGGCAGCAGGTGCATGTCATCGATCATTGGCGTTATCTGGGCTCGCTGGACCGGGACAACCGCCAACTGGCCAGCCGTCCGGCCGCCAGTCTCAAGGGTTTTGACCTGGACAGCTACAAGCTGATGATCCAGCCGTATCTGCTGGGCCAGTTGGAATTGCGTCCGCTGCCCGGGCTGCCGCTGGCGCAGGGCTGAATTCGCATTGACTTGGGCCGGTCTTCCCGGCCCTTGCTGTTTTTGCCGGACCTGAAGTCCGCATCACATTCCTCCCGCTTTTTCCTGTATTGACTCCCTTCGATCCGATGCAACGACGATTCCCTCTCCCTGTCGCCGCCATCCTGCTGGCCGCTCCCTTCAGCCTGAACCCGGCCCATGCCGCTGATTCCGCAGGTTTCTGCAACACCGAGCAAACGCTGGACAAGGACCAGCTGGCTGCCACGCTGATCCGTACCTATCCCGTGAGTACCGCCTATCTGTCGGTCGGCAAGGAGCCAGCGCCGCTGAACTCGCCGCGCGCGCTGGTCGCCTGGCTGCTGCAAAAGCGCGCCACGGAAAAGTCAGGCGGACAGGCCTGCCAGGGCGACAGCTGCAACGTCGACCACATGGCGGCCGATGTGCAATCGCTGCTGGATGGCAAGGATGCCCGTTTCCAGCCGAGTGGCCGCAGTGATGTCATCGCCTTCTTCCGCGACAACAGCCGCGTGGCCTTGCGCTGCACGACGGCCGATGCCACTCCGCGGCTGGCCCATGCAGATGCCGCCTTGCGCATGGGCGTGGCACCGGCTCCTGCATCGACGCCAGCGGCCGCACCCGCCGCGCCAGCCACGGCGCAGGCTCAGGAGGCTCAGCAGGCGGGCTGGATGGACCATGTACGCATTCGCGGCAATCCTGACCAGCTTTCCATCGATCATCGCAACAAGGCGGCTTTCGCCTCGGTCGATCGGGCCAGGGTGTCGTTGGCCAATGACGATGTGGCGCAATCGCGTACCAATGATGTTGTGGTGTTTGCCGGGTATTCGCTGGACAAGCGGCCCATGGGCGAGCCGGGCAGCACCTATGAGGCGGTGCCTTATGTGGGCTTCAAGCAGAACCGGGTGACCACCTATGACACGGGCAATCCTGAGATCACCACGACGCGCACCAGCCAGATCGGGATGCTGTCCGCCTTCCACTTCGCGCATGCGGATACGGCCAATACGGAGGATCTGACGGCGCGTCCCGACTACCTGGTCAACAATGCCGACGGCAGCCGCCTGCTGACGGTCAACTTCACGCTCACGCCGGTCCGCCCGGGGGTGCTCAACGATTTCCTGCGCTGGAACAACGGGCTGGCGTTCAAGCCCATCCTGATCGGGCAGAGCCGTAACGGTATCTACATCAACCGGGGGGATCCGGATGTCTACGACCAGCACCAGGATTTCATCCGGTTGGGGGCGCAGGCGGGGTTCACGCTGTCTTCGACCAATCCGGCCTTGCCGTTTGACTTCACCACGACCTATACCGGGTTGAAGGCTTTGCAGGGCAATCGCAGCATTCATTACTGGAAGTCGGTGCTGACGTACAACTTCAACCAGAACGTGGGCCTGAGCCTGGATTATTCGAATGGTTTGCTGCCCGATAGCGGGGATGCGGAGCGCAAGTGGGGGTTGGGGGTGGCTAGCAAGTTCTGATGAGTGGACGCAGCGCTGACGGGGTCGGCGGCGCTGTCGCGATGCTTAATCGCATCCTGCGCCAAGCCCGTAGAGCAGCCATTTTCCCTGGTCGAGTCGGAGGCTGCGGCTTTCCACGCAGGCTTCATCGGCAAAGAACATCACCTCAATTTGCTCATCGGTGACGGTTGTGGTGACTTGCCAGGCTTCACCGGCTTTCATCAGGTGATCGAGCAGCTCGTCGTCAACTTGAAGTACTTCTTGTATGTCCTCTTGGCCGCTTCCACTGTATTCGGCATTGACGTTGGGCGTGACATGTTGCTTGAGATAGGCCTTGCGGGCGGGGGTTTTGCTTGCGCAGAGCAAGGTCTCGATCAATTCATGCGCCTCGTGCGGCAGTTCGCGACGCAGCTCTGAACGCTCAGGCGCTGAGCAGGCATTTTGATACGTTGTGCCTTGCACTTCCAGCGGTGGGAATGATTGTTCGACTTTTGTTGCGCTCGCAAGGAGCAGGGCCGTGGCGATGCCAAAAACGGTAGCCATGATCAGTAGAGCAGTTCTTTTCATGAAGGAAAGGCTGATTCAAAATATGCATTTATCAACGCTCCGGCATTCGCTTGAAGGCTGAGAGCTATAGCTGTGTGCTTAGGTCATTTTGATGCCACAAATTCACTGAGTACTTCTTTGATCTCGTCCTTGGTCAGATAGTCCGTGCTGAGGATCGTATCGAGATCCTTTCTGGTAAGGGGATGATTCCTGAGTAGTTTGAGCAGAGCCCCCTGACTGAAAGCGATCGCGTCTACCGGATCGATCATGGTGGGGTCCCGAAGCGTCTCTAGCTCCAGCGACATCCGATTGATGTTGACGTAAATTTTATAGCGCGAAAATCCTTCAGGGAAAGACGTATCGTAATAGAGGGTTGTGCCGACTGGCAGCAGACCATTTGATGCCTGTTCGGTACTGAGTTGCAACGGTGTGGTGAGGCGGTGGATTTTTACGGTAGCGGGCTTCCAGATAAGGTAGCCGCAGAACAGCAAACTTGCGGCAGTGGCCCCGCCAAGGAAAGAAAGTATCGTGCCTGGTATTTTCATGATTCGTAAATTTCTGAGCGTGAGCCTTTTGCACCTCGACATCATGAGGGCAGCAGGAGTCAGTGATTGTTAGCCTGACAGCTTTCCGGGGAAAGGCGAACATGTCTCATCATCAAGCTTCATGTCGTAGATATACCCGACCACCTTTCCTTTGGCCAGGTCCACGACTTCGTCATCGACGATCGCCATTGTCTGATCCTTGCTGAAACGGGCTTCAAAAGGGCCACGCGTGCGCGTGAAATGACCGACAGGCTTGCCCCGCCGGAGATCGATGACGTAGATCTTGTTGAATGGCGGGACGCCCATCGGTAGCTTGCGCTGGTCGATTCCCCAGACGATGGCGTGGGTCCGGGCGCAGTTGACGGCCCATTGATTCACCGGGATGTCCAGTTGGACGGCGACAGTGCGTCTGCCCGCTTCAAAAGCGAATTGGTTGCCGACAGCGCGGAAGGCACTGCGATGCTTGGGAGTTTCGGCTCCAGCGCTCGGAGGACAGCTGAAGATTGCCAAAAGAAAGAGAGCTAGCGAATAGTGTGATGTCAGCATCGAGCGCATGGTTGGAGGTTTTGATTTCAATTGATCATGCGGTCACGGCGGAGCCATGGCTGCGCAGATTTAAACTTCATGAAACGAGCCGGCAGCATAAAGTTACAAGCGCATTCAGAATGATGCACTCTGTACCGACATGTTTGAGGAACCGATCGCTCCGTGCCGGAAAATCGTATTGATATCTTCATTGTTCAATACGAACTTTTCCTAGCAATTGTTTGAAGCTTTGAAGTTCACCATAGTCCAAACACTGGGCGACGGTGACGCTGATCTTTTCGTGGCCCTTGAATGCGGTGAAGCAGCTCATGACATAACCTCTATCGTGCGGAGAAAAATACTTGATACTCTCTTCATTTATTGTCCAACCTCGCTCTTCGATTGTACGAATAACTTTCCGTTTTGATACTGAATCAGGAGAAATAATCACTTCAAGCTTTGTCTGATTAAAAAAAGGCTTTCCCGATTTAATGCGGAACCCTGACTGTTCCAAAAGATGTTGTTTGTCGGTTGATGTAGCGATGATGACTTTTTCTTTCTCAAATTCATTAGCGCTCCCAGAGATTGATTCTGGGCGTTCATAAGTGGCAAAAGTTACATCGTCTGACTGCGTGCAGTTTGTGAGCGTTAAGTTCTTATCCTTCATCCTTACCTTCTGACATTGTGAGAATGTCTGATTCGACGGCGTGGTTTCGCTTGCGTCTGACTGGGT
>NZ_DBIC01000195.1:0-4981 GCF_002296545.1 Herbaspirillum sp. UBA812
CTGGGAGATCCGGGTCGGACAACAAGTGGTCGCCCATCATCGCGCTCTGGAGGTCGGCATCGCCGTGGCCTACACCACCGGCGGCGAACTGGTGGCTTACCAGCCGGACGGCCAGCCGGTCACGCGCGGCAGCTGGTACTTCAGCAGCGGCGTGAACTCGCGTGCGGTGGTGATCAACTTCCTGGGGCGGGTACGGATCTGCAATCCCGTCCTCGATAACCAGTGCAGCCTGGCCGCGCCCGAGTAGATCGCCGGTGCCGCCGGCCTTGCGGGCGATCCGGCAAAGCCGTGTATATTGACGGGCATCCGGCCTCGCCCCTGGCAGGCCTTGCCGCCTACTTCGTGTTAGCACACCATGACTTCCACTGCAGATCCGCTCTACCTGTTCGACATCGAGAATGACCAGCAAGCCATGGCCCTGGCCTTGCTGCAAGCCGGCTTCGGCATGCTCGACACCACCCCCAATCCGCGCGTGGGCTGCGTCATCGTCAAGGACCGGCGCATCATCGGTGCCGGCTTCACCCAGCCGCCCGGCGGCAACCACGCCGAAATCCAGGCCATGGCCGATGCCGCCGCGCGCGGACACGACGTGCGCGGTGCCACCGTCTACGTCACGCTGGAACCCTGCAGCCATTTCGGCCGCACCCCGCCCTGTGCCGATGCGCTGGTGCGCGCCGGCGTGGCACGCGTGGTTGCCGCCATTGCCGACCCCAACCCGCTGGTCGCGGGACAGGGCCTGGCCCGCCTGCAGGCAGCCGGCATCGAAGTCGCCTGCGGAATGCTGGAAGAAGAAGCGCGCGAGATCAACATCGGCTTCCTGCATCGCATGCGCACCGGCCGTCCGTGGGTGCGCATGAAGAGCGCCGCCAGCCTGGATGGCAAAACCGCCCTGCACAATGGCGTGAGCCAGTGGATCACCAGCCAGGCCGCGCGCGACGACGGCCACATCTGGCGCGCCCGCGCCTGCGCCATCATGGCCGGCATCGGCACCATCCAGAAGGACGATGCGCAACTCACCGTGCGCGCCATCGACACCCCGCGCCAGCCGCGCCGCATCGTGGTCGACAGCAAGCTGATCGTCTCGCCCGAAGCGCGCGTGATCCAAGGCGGCAATACCTGGGTCTTCACCGCCACCGATGACCGCGAAAAGCGCGCCGCGCTGGAAGCCGAGGGGGCCGAAGTCATCCTGCTGGACAACGCCGAAGGCAAGGTGGACCTGCCGGGCCTGGTGCGTGAACTGGGCCAGCGCCAGATCAATGAATTGCACGTGGAAGCCGGCGCCAAGCTCAATGGCGCGCAGATCCGCGCAGGCTGCGTGGATGAACTGCTGGTCTACCTGGCCCCGGCCCTGATCGGCGATGGCCGCAACATGTTCGAGCTGCCGCCGCTGGAAGACCTGTCGGGCAAGATCGGCATCCACTTCCACGAGGTCAAGCAGGTCGGGCCGGATTTGCGTATCCTTGCCCGTTTCGCGTAAGCGTTTTTTGCTTTTTCTTTCAGATTTTTTGTATCAGGACTGAATCATGTTTACAGGAATCGTTGCCGCCGTCGGCACCATCACCTCCGTCACCCCTTTGGCAGCCGGCCCTGACGCCGGTGTGCGCCTGACCATCGATGCGGGCAGCCTGCCCATGGCCGACGTTGGCCTGGGCGATTCGATTGCGCTCAATGGTGCCTGCATGACCGTAGTGGAGAAGACCGCCAGCGGCTTCACCGTCGATGTCTCGCGGGAAAGCCTGCGCCTGACGGCCGGGCTGGACGCCCCTGGCGAAGTCAATCTGGAAAAGGCCCTGACTCTGGCCGAGCGCCTGGGCGGCCACCTGGTCTCCGGCCACGTCGATGGCCTGGGACAGGTGCATTCCTTCGAGCCCGTGGGTGAATCGCGCGAGCTGATCGTCGATGCACCCAAGGCACTGGGCAAGTACCTGGCTTACAAGGGATCGATCGTGGTCAATGGCGTGTCGCTGACGGTCAACCGCGTGGAAGACCTGGCCGATGCCTGCCGCTTCTCGATCAACCTGATTCCGCATACGGTGGAAGTGACCACGCTCAAGCATCTGAAGGCGGGCAGCAAGGTCAATCTGGAGATTGACCTGATTGCGCGCTATGTGGAGCGCATGCTGTCTTCCTCGACCGTTTCCTGAGCCTCACGCCTCCCTGCAGGTCGTCCTCAGCGGCGGCCTGCATCACCGATCTCCGCAATCACCGCACGGCACACCGGACTGTTCCCATCAGCCAGCGGGAACAGCACCGTGTAGTGATGCGTCTGCGGCACCACGTGATGCGCCACCACCTGCGGCCAGCAGTTGGCCATCACGGCCGCCTGCAGGTGGAATTGCGCGGTCTCCAGTTCACCAATGATGGTATGCATGCGCGTACCCGTGGGCCCGGCCTGCAGCACCGGTGAGAGCGCATCCGCACGCTGCTCGTCCAGCGTCAGTGCCTTGTTGAGCGAAGTCGGGATCAACGGCACCAGATCGAACACGCCACTGATGGCAAAGACGGCCTGCACCGGCAAGGCACTCGCCTGCGCGGCCACGAAGGCCGCCAGATGGCCGCCCGCCGAATGCCCCATCAGCGAGACACGATTCACATCGATGCCCAAGCGATCCGCCTGCTGCGCAATGGTGGCAAGCAACGCCTGCACCTCTGCCACCATGTCCTCGATGTGAGCCTGCGGGGCCAGCGAATAATTGATCACCGCCACGCTGATGCCCGCCTTGACGTAAGGCGCGGCGATGAAGCCGATGTCACGCTTGTCGCCGCCCTGCCAGTAACCACCGTGGATGAACACCAGCAAAGGCCGCTGCGCCCCTTGCGCACGATAGAAATCGAAGCGCTGCAGCGGTGCATCACCATAGGCGATGTCGGACTCGGTCAGCAAGGCAGTGGCAATGGCCGCTGTCGCCTGCTGCCACTGCTGCAGCACCTGCGGGAAATCCGGAAAGGCGGCCTTGAGGTTGTAACCCGCTTCGCACTCGGCGATGGGGCAAAGGACGCGGCGAGCGTCCGTCTTGATTTGATGGGGGAGCATTCAGTTTTCCTTAACGCTGTTTGCCACAGCATTAAACCTGCGTTAATGATCAATATCCGCGCAACAAGCACCTCACACGCTCAGATACTGATCCCACAATTCCGTCTGCACCGACAGCTGTGCCGAATCACCCTGCCAGACCACCTTGCCCTTTTCAAGGATGGTGTGCTGGTCGGCAAAGCCGATCAACCGCTTGATGTACTTGTCGATGACGATGATGGTCAGCCCATATTCGCGCAAGGCTTTCAGGCAAGTCCAGATTTCTTCCCGCACCAGCGGCGCCAGCCCTTCGGTGGCTTCATCCAGGATCAGCAGATGCGGATTGGTCATCAGCGCCCGGCCGATGGCCAGCATCTGCTGCTCGCCGCCGGAGAGCTGGCCGCCGCCATTGTGGCGGCGCTCCTTCAGACGCGGGAACTGCTGATAAATCTTTTCCAGCGTCCACGGATTGTCACGGCCGTTGCGCCGCGCCGCGAAGGCGGACAGATTTTCTTCCACGCTCAGGTTCTTGAAGATCTGCCGTCCCTCCGGCACGATGGCGATGCCGCGCCGGGCAATCGCATCGGCACTGGCGCTGTGGATGGCTTCGCCACGAAAGCGCACCACGCCGCCGGTCGGGCGATTCAATCCGAGGATGGTGCGCAGCGTGGTGGTCTTGCCCATGCCATTGCGGCCCAGCAGGGTCACCACTTCGCCTTCCCTGACCTGCATGTTGATCCCGAACAGGACCTGGCTCGCGCCATAGCCGCCGGTCAGGCCTTCCACTTCCAGCAAAGCACTCATTGCGTTTCCTCCTCGCCCAGGTAGGCCAGCTTGACCTCGGCATTGGCGCGGATCTCCTCCACGCTGCCGGTGGCCAGCACCGCCCCCTGCACCAGCACCGTCATGCGGTCGGCCAGGGCGAAGACGGCCTCCATGTCATGTTCCACCAGCACCACCGTCAGCTCCTCTTTGAGGGACTGGATCAGCGCGATCATGTCGCCGGACTCCTCATGGCCCATGCCGGCCATCGGTTCATCCATCAACAGCACGCGCGGACCGCAGGCGATGGCCAGGCCCACATCCAGCCGACGCCGCGCTCCATGCGAGAGCTGCGACGACAACTGATGCGCAACCTTCTCCAATCCGACCCGGCGCGCCACCGTCATGGCCGCTTCGCGGGCGGCGCGATCACTCGCGCTGGCATGGAAGAAGCCATAGCTGCGATGCTGCCCGCGCTGCACGGCCACCTGCAGGTTGTCCAGCACGCTCAGTTCATCGAAGACGCTGGTGATCTGGAACGAACGCACCAGCCCGGCCGCCACCCGCGCCTGTTCCGCGTGGCCATGCATGGGCTGCCCGAACAGGTAGACCTCGCCCGCATCCGCTGCCAGCGCCCCGGAAAGCAGGGACAGCAAGGTCGTCTTGCCCGCACCATTGGGACCAATGATGGCGTGCACGTGGCCCGCTGCAATCTCCAGGTCGACATCGCGCGTGGCCGCCAGGCCGCCGTAGTTTTTCTTCAGGCCCTTGACCGAGAGGGCCACCGCTGCCTGTTCACGCCCCATGCTGCTCTCCCTGCTTGAGTGTCTTGCCGATGGTGGCCAGCGAGCTCACGCCGCGCGGCGCCACCATGACCACCAGCAAGAGGATCAGGCCGACATAGATCTGCCAGTATTCGAAATGAGTGGACAGCACTTCTTCCAGCAACAGGAAGGCCGCCGCACCGAACAGGCCGCCGTAGAAATATCCGACCCCGCCCAGCGCCACCATCACCAGCAGGATGCCGGACTGCGACCAGTGCAGCAGCTTGGGGCTGGCAAAGAGATTGCTCATGCCGATGAGGCTGCCGGCCAGTCCCGCGATGACGGCGGCGATCACGAACGCCGCCAGCTTGTAGCGCAGCGCCGGATAGCCGATGGCCTGGGCGCGCCGCTCGTTCTGCCGTATCGCATTCAAGGCCAGGCC
>NZ_DBIC01000195.1:5287-7317 GCF_002296545.1 Herbaspirillum sp. UBA812
GCCGAAGCGCGAGGCCAGCAGCCGCTGCAGCAACACGAAGCTGGCCACCAGCCAGGCCAGCACGACCCAGTAGAAGGCGTTGTCGCCGCTCATGTCGAGACCGAAGCCCAGCAGCGGACGCGCCGTCACCTGCAGGCCATCGTCACCGCCGTAATACCGGAAGCCGACGAAGAAGTAGTAGAACAATTGCGCCAGCGCCATGGTGATCATGATGAAATACACCGCCCGCGTGCGCAGGGCAATCACCCCGATCACCAGGCCGACCAGGCCCGTCACCAGCGCGGCCAGCAGCCAGATCAGCCAGGCGCTGGTCACGCCATGGAAACTGGCGATGGCCGTGACATACGCACCCAGCCCGAAGAACACCGCATGACCAAAACTGACCATGCCGCCGTAACCAAGAATGAAATTGAGGCTGGCCGCCACCATCGAAAAAATCAGGATGCGGGTGACCACGCCGATGTAGTACTCCATCCCGCTGGCCTGCGCCAGCAGCGGCAGCAACACCGCCAGGACGAGCAGCAGGGGAACGAACAGACGTTGCATGGGATTCCTCAGGTACGGGCAGGGAACAGACCGCTGGGGCGCCAGAACAGCACCGCGATCATCACCAGGTAGATCATCATCGAGCCCAGCGCCGGACCGACCGAGGCGGCAGCATCGGCACTGAGGAAGAGCGCGAAGAGCTGCGGCAGCAAACTGCGACCCAGCGTATCGACCACACCCACGATGAGCGCGCCGATGGCCGCGCCCGGCACCGAACCAATGCCGCCGATGACCACCACCACGAAGGCCAGGATCAGCACGTCATCGCCCATGCCGGCCTGCACCGCCACCAGCGGGCCCAGCATGATGCCCGCCAGCGCCGCCAGCAGCAGCCCGAAGCTGAACACCAGCCGGAACAGCAGGCGGATGTTGATGCCCATGGCCGTGACCATCTCCAGGTTGTTGGCCCCGGCGCGCACCCACATGCCGATGCGCGTGCGGTTGATGAGGAAGTACAGCGCCACGGCCACCACCACGCCCACCGCCATGACCAGCAACCGATAGCTGGAATACGGCAGCCCGAACAGATTGACCGGCCCGGCAAAGGCGGCCGGCATGTTCAGCGGCAGCGGCTGCGGCCCCCAGATCATGCGCACGCCATCGTTGAAGATCAGGATGAAGGCGAAGGTGGCCAGCACGTGCACCATGTGGTCCTTCTTGTAGAGCCGCCGGAACACCAGCCACTCCAGCAGGAAGCCCAGCGCTGCCGTGGCCGGCAGGGCCACCAGCAGGCCCAGCCAGAAGGAACCGCTGGCCCCGGCCACCACCGCCGCCACGTAGGCGCCGATCATGAAGAAGCTGCCGTGCGCCAGGTTCACGAAGTTCATCACGCCAAAGATCAGCGTCAATCCCGAGGCGATCAAGAACAGCATGACGCCGAACTGCAGGCTGTTGAGCACCTGCTCGAAGATCAGATTACCCAAGGTACACCGTCCTCAAGGCATCTTGCATTGACCGACGTAGGCGTCGACGTGATCGGGCAGCAGCGTCTGGGTCATGTTGTTGACGTACTTGCCGTCCGCGCCCTTGGTCACCACGCGTGCATACTGATTCTGGATCGGGAAGTGATTGGCCGCGAACTTGAAGCCACCGCGCACCGACTTGAAGTTGGCCGCCTTGATGGCCGCAATGAGGGCCTCGCGATTCTCGACTTTGCCGCCGATGGTTTTGACGGCGCTGTCGATGAGCATGGCCGCGTCATACGCCTGGGAAGCGAACATCGAAGGCTGATGGCCGTATTCCTTGATGTAGGCCGCCACGAAGGCGCGGTTCTGTTCATTGGGCAGGTCAGCCGACCACTGGCCGGTGTTGGCCACGCCGGCGATCAGGTCGCCATTGGAGAGCATCTGCTGGTCCGCATCATAGGCGGGCATCACGCGCACGATCTTGGGGTCCATGCCGGCGGCTGCATATTGCTTGACGAAATTCACGCCCATGCCACCCGGCAGGAAGAAATACAGGGCATCGATATTGGCGGGACGGAA
>NZ_DBIC01000249.1:0-3734 GCF_002296545.1 Herbaspirillum sp. UBA812
TCAGGAAGGTTTCCTGCTGACCGGCGAAGGACGCGTCAGGCAGGTCTTCTGCGGTGGCGGAGGAACGCACGGCGAAGGACATCTCGGCGGTCGAATCGGCCACCAGCTTGTCGTAGAAGGCACGGATTTCCTGGTCCAGGCGGGGCTGGAACGGGGTCTCGATGATCCATTGACGGATCTCGGCACCGGCTTGCGCCAGCGAGCGCACGTCATCGATGTCCAGGCCTTCGAGGCGCTGGGCAATGCGGGCGGCCAGGGTCGGGCCGCCATCGGCGCTGTGCTCCAGGAAATCACGGAAAGCTTGCGCAGTCGTGGCGAAACCGCCCGGCACGCGTACACCCGCGCCGGCCAACTGGGAAATCATTTCTCCCAGCGATGCGTTTTTGCCACCGACGGACTCGACGTCCGTCATGCGAAGAGTTTCAAAGGAGGCTACGTATACCGCCCCCTGGGTGTTTACTGCGTTGGACATGACAACCCCTAGCTTGATGATAAGAAATCTTCGCGGGCGCGGCATGGGTCGGTTTATTTTTGTTATTCTGCGACGGTTGCGGCAGCAGGTGCGGCTTCGAGGACCAGCCCAGGGACAGCATCAGGCGCGCAGCCACACCGAGGACGTTTGCCATTGCAAACATCATCAGGAATTCGGGCAAATTGCGCAGCGACATGACGGTCATCAAGATGGGCTTCTCGAAATTGTTGCCAAGCATTGTACCGCGTGAAATCATTTTTGTTCGTAGCACCCAATACTTTTTCTATTTTCCAAAAGACAACTAAATGCTCGACCCCATGCCGATCCCGCACCCTTCCCCCGTCGTGGCCGCCAACCGCACCGTGTTCTTCGTCTCCGACGGTACCGGGATCACTGCGGAGACCTTCGGGCATTCGGTGCTGAGCCAGTTCGAGCTGCGTTTCAAGCAGATCCGCCTGCCCTTCATCGACACCCTGGAGAAGGCCCACGACGCCACCCGCAAGATCAATGAAGCCTATGCGGTGGATGGCAAGCTGCCCATCGTCTTCTCCACCCTGGTGAAGTCGGAACTGTCCTCGGTGATCCGGCGCGCCAAGGCCATGCACATGGACCTGTTCCAGACCTTCGTGGAGCCGCTGGAGCAGGAACTGGAGATGAAGTCCACCCATACCATCGGCCGCAGCCACAACACCACCGATTCCGAGGAATACCGCAACCGCATCGAGGCCATCAATTTCTCGCTGGCGCACGATGACGGCCAGTCCAACAAAAATCTGTCGGAAGCGGACGTGATCCTGGTGGGCGTGTCGCGCTCGGGCAAGACCCCGACCAGCCTGTACCTGGCCATGCAGTTCGGGATCAAGTGCGCCAACTATCCGCTGATCCCGGAAGACTTCGAACGCGAAAAGCTGCCCAGCGGGCTGGTGCTGCACAAGAAGAAGATCTTCGGCCTGACCATCGCCGCCGAACGCCTCTCGGAAGTGCGCAATGAACGCCGTCCCGGCAGCAAGTACGCCGCGCTGGAAAATTGTCGCTATGAAATCAACGAGGCCGAGAAGATGATGCGCCGCGAAGGGATACGCTGGATGTCGTCGACCACCAAGTCCATCGAGGAAATCGCCGCCACCATCCTGCAGGAGATCAAGCTGGAGACGCGCTGACCGACTTTCGGCGTGAAAATTCAGTGCGCACGCGGGTGCGCTTCTTCGGACCGTTGATGGTGGTTTCCATGGTGAAGGAGTCTTCACTATGGGCTATATACACGGCGGTATAGCAGTCCGGGCCGCACAGGTGATCGGCGGCCGGTATCAGTTCCTGTCCGCGTAACAGATAGTCCTGATAAGGCTGGCCGACACGTTCCCCGTCAGCAAAGAGCACGGACAGCCGGTCTGCGCTGAAGCGATAGTCAAAGACGCGGGAAAACGGAATCAACCTGCCGGGCGCGCTGGTCATGCGCAGCTGGCCCTGCTCGCGGTAGACCAGTTGGCCCGGCGTCTCGCCTCTAGTGAAACTTAGTTCACCTGACGCCGTAGCTTGGGGGTTTTCGCTGGCTTCCCAGATGGTGCGGCTGAAGATCCATTCCCCGAGGAAGTAATCGGCCATGGCGGCCAGATCGGCGGGAACGAAGGCTGGCATGATGCGCGCCCCCTCAGCGCCCGACGGTACGCTGGCGCAGTTGTTCGAACAGGCAGACCGCCGCTGCCGCCGCCACGTTGAGCGATTCCATCTCACCCAGGTGCGGGATCACCACTTCATGGGTGGCCGCATCCTGCAAGGCCGGCGACACGCCCTGCCCTTCATGCCCCAGCAGCCAGGCCACCGGACCGGAGAGGTCGCAATCGTAAATGGTCTGGGCCGCGTGCGAACTGGTGGCCAGCAAGGGGATGCGGCTGGCGGCGCACAGGGCGACCAGGTCGGCATTCTCGAAGATGTCCAGCACGAAATGCGCGCCCATGCCGGCCCGCAGCACCTTGGGTGACCAGGCGGCGGCGGTACCTGCCGAGCAGAACACTTGCTTCACACCGGCTGCGGCAGCGCTGCGCAGGATGGAGCCGAGATTGCCCGGATCCTGCAGACCATCGAGCAGCACCGCCGATTCCTTCAACGAAGCCGGGGCCACCGGTTCGGGTGTACTCACCAGCAACAGCAGGCCCACGCCGTTCTCCACGGCACTGATGGCGTCATACAGCTTGTCGGCCAGCACCAGGCATTGCGCGTGCAAGGCTTCACATTGCGCCAGGATGGGCGCTACTTCCGGGTGATACTGGGCGCTCTCGGCCGCCACGCACACCTGCGGCGCGCCGCGATGCTGCAGCCAGGCCTGCGCCAGGTGCACGCCATCCAGCAGGCTCTGACCGGCGCGGCGGCGAGCCTGGCTGCTGGTAGCCAGTTGCTTCAAGTCCTTGAAGACCGGGTTGTCCTTGGAAGTGATCAGTTTCATGCCTGTCTCGCTCACGCCATCACCACCCTCTGGCCGGACAGCAAGGCCCTGACCGGCGCATAGGAGCGCCGATGCACCGGCGAGACGCCATGCAGGCGCAGCATCTCCAGGTGCAGCGGGGTCGGATAGCCCTTGTGGCGGTCGAAACCGTAATGCGGATAGGTGTCGTGCAAGACCAGCAGCGCCGCATCGCGCGCAGTCTTGGCGAGGATGGAGGCGGCCGAGATGGCGGGCACCTTGTCGTCTCCCTTGACGATGGCTTCGGAGCGGATGCTCATGACCGGGCAGCGGTTGCCGTCAATCAGGGCCAGCGTGGGCAGCGTCGAGAGTGCCTCCACCGCGCGGCGCATGGCCAGCATGCTGGCGTGCAGGATGTTGAGTTCGTCGATCTCGTGCTCGTTGCAGGAGGCAATGGCCCAGGCCAGCGCCGATTCCTTGATCTCCAGCGCCAGGCTGTCGCGCGCGGCTTCGGAAAGCTTCTTGGAGTCGCGCAGGCCCTTGACCGGGCGCGCCGGATCGAGGATCACGGCGGCAGCGAACACCGGACCGGCCAGCGGACCACGGCCGGCCTCATCGACGCCGCAGATGATCTCGCCGGTATAGTCGTCAAACAAAGCCAGGGTCTGGGGGGCCGCCTTGGGCATAGCAATTTCCTTCATCAAACTCTCACACGGATCGCCGTAGCGATCCTTCTTTCGGTCCGTCAACGACGGCGCGCGCCAATGACTTCACAGACCGCGTTGGCGCTCTCCCGGCTGGTATCGCGCAGCAGGGACTGGTGCATGTCGGCAAAGCGCCGCACCAGGCGCTGCTGGTGCGCAT
>NZ_DBIC01000365.1:0-8615 GCF_002296545.1 Herbaspirillum sp. UBA812
CCCGCCCCTGCCCCTGCACTGCGCGTGTAGATCATTGCGCCGATGATGATGGCGGCCACCAGCAGCAGATCACTGCCGCCACCGCCCCCGCTCATTGCTTTGCTCATGCGTAAATTCCTTCATTGAAAAGCCGCTTCTCGTCGTAGCGGCGGTTGCGGATGCCGTTTTGCAGGTCAGCCGATACCCAGTACACGGACTCATCTGCGATAGCGTTGATGCCGTTGCCGGCGTTCACCTGGTCCGCGAACTTCTTGAACGATCGCGGCGACATGTTGTAAGCGATCGATACGAGAGCATCGAACTGCTCTTGCGACACAGGGACCGTCACGTAGAGCTTTACCCACTTCTCACCACGGCTCACCAGATCGTCAGCGAAGATCGCTTCCGCCTGATCCCGGCTGATCGTCTCCGGCAAAGCGTTGGGGTTCGTATCGAAGTGGCCATAGCCCCAGGTGTAGCCGCCGTCGCCCAGCGAGTAGCGCGTCAAGCGCAGCCGTTCGCGGGCCTTCAGCATGTTGATTCCGTTTTGCGATGTCTTCATGTCTTGCAATGGTTGATCACTGAATGCGCCCGCCACCTCATCAAAGGTGGTGAGCACCGTTTCTGATATGCCGTCCCATCCCGCGCCATCCTGCTGGCGGCTCATCACGATGTAAGCGGCCACGAGCAGGGCGGCGGCGATGAGCACGTCTTCACGCATTGCTTTCCTCGTACCACTCGATGCAGCCGGTGATATCCACGTTGGCAATGGTCTCAATAATCAGGAACCCGTTGCCTGGCTTCAGCACCACAGGTTCCTTGAAATTGAAAGTCGAGAACTGGCCCGCCGAGAGGTTCAGCACCAGCATGTTGTTTCCGCCCTGATAGGCGTTGACGGTCTGGTATCGCAGTTCTGCCGCAGATACAGTCGCACCGGCAAGCTTCGCAACACCATTGCCTTGCAGCGACGACAGAGCCGCAGCATTCGTGCGGAAGAACACCCCACCGTTCTGGCTACTGGAATACGTCGCCGATTCGATGATGATGTTTTTGCCCGATCCTGGCGGGTTCCACAGTTGCAGGTGCGAATAGAGCCCAGCGCCAGCCGGACACTGCACGCCGCCCATGAAAGCCCCGCCGCCGAGAGTGCGCGATTTGCCGCCGTCGATCACTTCCACTGCGCCGGTCGTGCGGTTGTCAAAGAAACCGCCGTCGGCGATCAGCAGCATGCCGATAATGGTTGCCTGACCGCCCGCATTGGTCACTTGCAGATTGTTGAAAACGCGATTGTCGAGGCGGAAGCCCTGGCCAGGCATCAGAATGTATTCGTCGCCCAGGTCAGTTTTGACCTTGATGGAAGGGTCCGCGCCGCCCGCGCTGCCGGCCTTGTAGTAGACATAGTTGCCGACCTGGCTCACCGGCTGCATGCCGTTCGCCACCAGGTTCAGCGGGAAATTCATCATTTGTAAGCCCCCTTCGCGGCAATCATCCCGATAGCGATCACGCCCAGGCCCACCAGCACGCGATTGCCGTTGACCTCTTCGGTCGCGGTCTTGAACGCCTCTTGCGTCTTGTCCACGGACGTGCCCACCAGCGCCAGCGTCTTATCGAACGAGGCCTGATTGTTCTTGCCCATGGTGGTCAGCGCGTCGAGGACGCTGGCCACGCTGCCGGTATTCGCGTCGATGGCCTTCGTTGCGACTGCGCCGGACAGGTTCAGTGCGGCTTGCACTGCCCCGTTATCGGTCACCACGACCGTATTGCCCGATCCCGATACGCCGGTCGAACCATCCCCGCCCACGATGCGTTTGTCTTCCGACGAAATATTGTTCGTGGTGCTGGTGTTGGCCGTGGTCGAGGAATCGCTACTGGACTCCCCGCCGAAATACAGCGGCAGGAACGCGGCGCAGAACCATCCCACCCAAATTTTCAATACGCTCATGGCGCTATCCGCTTTCTCATCACATTGCCGCACCGGACATATCCCAGCGCGGCGGCTTTTTTCATCAGGCCCGGTCGAATGGTCCGGAAGGCCACGCTACCGAATCCCGCCGCCTGGAACGTCACCACCCGGTCAAGGGCGTCCGTCAGGTCTATTTCTGCCCTTCCAGCAGCGGCCAGGATGAAGACCTCACCGCCGATTTGTTCCAGCAGGTAAGCGCCAACGGGCTCCCCGTCAATTCCCAGCATGTAGCAATGGCCACGCGGTATCAGTTCATTCAGCGATTGCGCCCCCTGCCCCCTCCCCTTGCGCTCTGCGGCGGCCAGCCACGGCATGGCCTCGCCAGGTGAGCACTTGCGAAAGGTCAGGAACGACGCGCCAGCAGCCATATGGCCAAGCCCCCGAGGATGTACGGCATCCAGTTGCGGGAGCCTGTGAGCGCACTTGACGCACCGGCCCCCGCGTTCGCATCGCTCGATCCGGTGGCAGACTGAGTGCCGCCGTCCGAGTGAATGCTTACATTCCATCCGCTATGATCGAAGACGAACGGGACCGATACCGGGATGCTCAATCCAGCGTTGGAACTGGAACCGGAGGTGGCCGGCCCGCCCGACGCCGAAAAGCTCATTGGCATTCCGGTCATGTTCAGCCTTTCGAGAACAGGACGTATGCCAGAGCGCCGAGCACCAGCAGCGGCATCAAATTGCCACTGGTGCCGACGGTCACGCCGATGGACGGCCCGTATTGCGGCGGATTCCCGACGCTGTTGGACAGATTCCACGCCGCGTTGCTGGCAGCGTGGGAAAGGCCATACATGAGAACATCAGTCCAGTCCGACGCCTGCGGGTTGTACTGCTGCGGCCCGAGCTGCGCGCTTGCACCGTTCGGCCATACCGCGCTGTAGGTCATGTCATCCATGGACATACCCCCCTTACAGGTTCGGGATCAGGTCGATAGCTTCAACCACGTTGTTGAGCGCATCGGCAGCGGTCAGGTACGCATTGAACTCGAATTGATCGTAGGTCTTCGCACCTGCGCCGACCTCGCTGATAGTGGTCACCTGCGCTTGCGGGTTGTTGTCCACGATGAAGTCGGTCACGAAGGCCTGCGCCTGCGGGGTCTTCTTGTTCTGCACTTGCAGGAAGCGCGCCGCCAGGCAGGTCTGATCGAAGATCACCTGGCCGTTTTTCTTGACTTCCATGCGGTTGAGGTTGCCGTTTGCACCAGCGGTCCAGTTCGTGCCGGTATAGAACGACCACAGGCGCTTGACCAGCGCGCCACGGAAGTTCAGCGGCAGGGTAACCTTGCCACCGACCGGGCTTGCGTTCGGGTAGTTGAGATACTTCAGCACCACCGGATTGCCCTGAGTCGGCTCGAACATGCCGAATGCGTCGATCTTCGGCGCGACGGCGCTGCCGGCGATAGTGATTTCCACGATCACATTGCCGATGGACATGGCCTGGAAGAGATCGATGCCGCCGATTTCCTTCTGCGGGAAGATGGCCTGGTCACGTTCGGTGAAGTCCAGATACAGGAAGCCAGCGCCGTCGGCGTTGCCCTTGTAGTTGTTGATCGCGTTGAGCTGGGCGATGGTCAAATCCCAGATCAGGCGCGGGCCGATCTTCACTTTGATGGCGGTGATGTTCGCCTTCGTGAAGGTGGTGCCCGACAGCGCCAGGAAGATGCCGGTCAAGGTCAGCTGGCCACCGGTCAGGATGGTGAGAGTCGCAATGGAGCCAGGCGCGACGTTCACCGGCTGTTGCAGAGGATAGTTGATTGCCATTTTTCTTCGGTTCCCCGGTTAGGCCAGTGCTTCTTGCACGAGGCCACGCGTGATGCTCACGCGGTTCAGTACGTAGATGACCGCCAGGGTAATGACGGCCTGTTTGATTGCGTCCTTCATGGCGCGCTGTTACGACGGCAGCAGATCTTTGACGCTGGACGGCAGCGAAATCGACTTGCTCACCAGTTTGGTGGCGGCGATCACGGCCAGAACGAACGCGGCTTGCTTGATGTAGGTCTTCATGGGTTCCTCAGTGTTAGGAGTCGTAGGACTTGACCAAGGCCTTCAGCGCAGGAACGCGAGACACCAGCCACGCCACGCCGATGACGGCTATGGCGGTGGCGATGACCTCTTGCGAAATCTTTTCCAGCGATGGGAGGTACTTACTCATGCCCGTTTCAAAATTCGTTGAATCAGGCTCCATGAAAACAGGACGCGGCGTGACCGAATATGGCCGGTAGCCCTACCCTTACGCCGCCTACGGGTAGGGAGAATCCGAGTTAAAAATTTTCGTTATTTCGGGATTCTTACAACACCTTCCGTCACCTGCCGGCTGGCGCGGTCGAAGTGCAGGTACGCCAGGTTCGGCAATGCCTTGATGCGCGCCGGCTCGATGTCCATTTTCGCGGCCACAACCTTGCGGTGAGCCTCTTCGCCCAGGTAGCCGCAATGGATCACCGTGGCATTGCCCAGGAAGGATTTATCGATCTGCGCGGGGAACTGGCTGGCGGCGATGATGTGCAGGCCGTCGTGCCGGCCATCGTTGCAGCAGTCCGCCCAGGCGGGCGGCGCATAGCTGGGCGTGGTATATCGGCCCAGTTCCTCAATCACAAAGGTGCAGTTCTTCGCGGTCTGGACGATGCGGCACAGGGTTTCGAACTCATCCTGGCGCGCCTTTTTCGTCAGTCCGCGAGGGATGTAGCGCAGGCGGAACTCCTTTCCGAACGACGCCTGCGCCAGCGCGGCCAGGGACGGCATGAGCTCACCGAATTCCTCATTCTCGTTTTTGGTGTCGAGGATGATGAGGCGCTTCGGCTTCAACTTGCGCAGCCGTTCCTTCATCCACAGGCCCTTGCCGCAGCCGGACGCGCCGACGACTGCCCAAATCTGCGCGTTATTGGCTGTGCTCATTGATGACCTCGCCAAACGGCTTTTCTTGATTTCCGGCGTTTTGAGCCGTTTTTTCGGCCCGCTTGATGGCGAGGTATTCCCGACCCAGCATAAACGCCTGGAACGTGGGCGGAAGGGCCACCACGGCCAGCATTACTTCCGGTGTCATCTTCTCGCCCAGGTTCCAACCGCGCTTGATTTCCACGGCGGTAAACTGCGCGGCGATGGCGTCCACCACTTGCGGTGTATAGCACTCAGGGAGGAATGGCAGCATTGGAGTGAGCATGCCGATGCCGAGTTGCAGCAGATCGCGGTTGCGGCTGAATGCGCTGTCCTGCATGTTCTGTTGATCTGCTGCCGGCTCGATGGGGTTGCCCTTCTCATCGACGGTCACCAGCGGCGCTACTGCGTCATCCACGGCAGCGGCCGAGGAAAGCAGGGCCTGCTGTTGCGGGTTCAGCGGGGTATCGTTGGCGGCGCTCATGCGGCCACCTTCTTTTTAGGGACGCGCACGCCGAACACCATTTCGTATTCGGTTTCTTCTTTCGTCTGTGCCGCTGGCGCGGCTGGCGGTGCTGCTGGGGGTTCGTCCTGTTCCGGCGCGGGCGCGCCGTCCTTCATCTTGGCCAGGAGCATATCCGCCTGGTGCTTGTTCCGCGGGTGATACGACGCGTAGCACTCAGGGCAGTGGCGGTACGGCTTCTTGTTTTCGCCGTCCAGACTGATTTTGATATCTGCTTTTTGATGCCCGCATTCCGGGCAATGGGTGATGCCGAGTTTCTTGCTTGCCATGGTGGTCCCCTCTTGCCGCGCCCGGTAAGGCGCGGCCTGGTGGCGGCGACGGCGCGCCTCGTGAGCACGCCGCCCCATTGAAAAAACTTACGCTGCCGACGCAGCTTGTTGCGCTTCGCCGTGGGCGTTGGCCAGGGCGATCAAGGCATCTACCTTGGATCCGATCACGCCGAATTCGGTGAGCACGTCGCCCACCTTGGCCGAGATGGCGTCGACCACGTCATCAACCGTGATCGGTGCGGGCGGCGGCGTGTCCGCGATGTTGGCGATGATGTCTTCGAGTTCCTGGCGCTGCATGTTGTAGTTGGGCTGCTGGTCGGTGTTGATCCCGTAATTGTCGAGGATAGTGGCCAATGCCAGCGCCAGCGTGCGCAGGCGTGCTTTCGTTTCTTGGATGGTGTTCATGTCATTTCCCGTCGTTGGAGTTCGACCGCTTCAGTTCGTCCACTTCGGTACGGAGGCGGTCAAGCTCCGTTCCCACTTCCTTCAGCAATTGCTTGATGCCGGCCGGCAGCATGAAGCCGGCCACCATCAAGGCTTTGTCTATCTTTTCGCGCATGATTTATCCCAATATCGTTCCGAAATCGTCCAGACTGGACGCCCCTTCCCTACTTCCGCCGCCGCTTGGCGGGCGTCTTCGATCATGTCAGCCATGCGGCTTTCATCTATGGCGATGCCCCGGAATTCCTGGCTGTCAAACCAGTCCGATGCATCAAAATTTGGTACTGGACTCGTGCCCTTCACTTCCGCCGCCCAGGCTGGCGGCGTACAGTTATTGACACGAGTCCAAGGAACGTCAACGGCGCGCATTTTTCCGACCACGCGCCATTCATACCGAGTCGAGGCATAGATACCGGCTTCCGGCCTCGCCCTGTCGAAAATCCCGGTCGGCTTCTCGCCCTCATACACGCCGTACTTACCCTGCACTGTGCGCACTTCCTTCGCCACGGCAATGAGGTAATTCCGGCCCACGCCGATGCCACCTTGCGCCCGGATGTAGGCTGCAAAATCGGCCGGCTTGTCTTCTGTCTTCTGCACGGCTTCATGCGCCTTGCGCACATGCTCGCTCGCGCCTTCTACCTTGTCAGCGGTCACGCGGCGCAGTTCACGCCATACCGTGACAGGCGGTTGTCCTATGGCCTGAAACTGGCGGATGCCCCAGCATGCCGCCCAGGCTTCCACGCGCTGGCATGGCCGGATCACTTCATCCCCAATAAGGTCTTTCTCGATCACCTCGCCGTCACGCGCCTTGTGTTCCGGCACATGCTCATCGTCAATGTTCTTGCCCACGTACTTTGCGATGTAGCCCGCTGCCGTGCCCTTCCCTGCCTCGATGCGGACGATCTTGATGCGGTTGCGTTTCGCGCCCGGCTCTTCGCCGTCTTCCGCCAGGGCGTATGCCTGCATGATCTTGATGAACCGCTCCACCTTGTCAGCTGCCACGAACAAGAGCATGTGCCAGTGTGGGCAACCGTCATGGTGCGGTTCAGCAATGCGGAATCCGTACGGCTGGATTCCTTCACGGGCAAATGCTGCGCGCTCGCACTGCCATACGTGCTGCAAGTAGGCGTGCCCTTCGCGTGCCGATGCGCCGTTGTAATTCGGGTTGACCGTGCCGGACTGCGCCAGCACGGCATGAAATTTGGAGGGGCAAGTCTGTGTGACGAACACCCCCACGTGGCCCAAGTCGTTGGCGATTTCCTCGCAACCACGCATCCTTAGCATCAGCTCACCGCGCCGCACCTTTCGGTTTGCAACGCTTTTTGCCACAAGGTCAGCCAACGCATATTCTTGTCCCTGATCGTTCGCCATCTGGACCGAATCCAGTATCTTGGCGTTGCGACGGTTCTGGTCCAGGCGGCGCAACACGGTTTCGTCACTGGCATATGCCCCAGCCCGAACAGAAACCAGACCCAGGCGCACGGCAGCATGCTCGAAAGTGCGGCCAAACACCTTGCGGAACTGACGCCGCCACCACGCGGGATCGCAGCAGCGCGCAATAAATTGAACGTCATCCTTCACCCCCGGCGCTGGTACGCCCTGTTGATCGCACATGGCCTGCATGCGCTGGCGCAGCGCGGCCTTGTCATGGACTCGCCCCGATAGGGACATGCACTCTTGCGAGCGGTGCAGCGCGGCTACGCAGAGTTGCGCATCCGTCGCATCCAACGGGATCGGCGCGGCTGTCACCTCATCCAGCAGCGCCGACAACTTCAGATACCGTTCTGGCAATTGCCCGACCACGACGCCGCCGCGAGCCTGATGCAACTCGCGGTACGCCTTCCGGCCCCAGCGCGGGGGCAAGCCCGCGATGGTCCGAATGCCGTTCTCTTGCCGTATTGTTGGCATCAGTGCGCCTCGATGCCCGTCAGCAGCACACCTTGCAGGCCGTCATTCAGCTCATCAAGGGCGCGCTGCGCCTGCTCGAAGAGCGCCACCGGCACTTTTACGCGCGCTTCGCGCAACGCTGCCAGTTCCATATCCAGACGGCGGCGCAGTGCGGAATGCAGTTCCAGGCCAGCACCGATGACTGCAATTTGCCCCTCATGCAGCATGCTCAGTCCCCCCCTGTCAGGAGAATCACCAGCTCAACGAGCACCGCCAGCATCCATGCAAAGGCGAGTCCCGCAGCAGTTACCACGCCCCACGCGAGCGCCAACGGGGCCAGTATCGCCAGCGCCAGCAGTTCCACGATTTCACGTTTCTTCAGCGCCATCGCTCACCCCTTCGTCAGTTCCAGGGCGCTCAGGATGGTGGCCGAGCACAGCAGGCCGAAGCCGATAGCGCACATGAATGCGTCTTTGATCTTGGCGGCCATGGTCATGCCCCAGCCAAATACAGGACGACTGCCGATCTTGCATTGCGGTAACGCACCGCCTCCCGCTCCCAGTAGGTAGCGTTATCGTGCATGCCCAGGCGCTTGGATTCGATTGCCCGGATGCCGCAAAACTCTGCTTTGTCGCTCAATGCCCCCATGCATGCCCCGACTTCCTCAGGCAGCAATTCGAG
>NZ_DBIC01000106.1:0-14112 GCF_002296545.1 Herbaspirillum sp. UBA812
GTCGTGAGCTTGCGCGCGTTCAGACGGGCCAGCGCGCGCTCGGCGGCGTAGCGGCCGATGGCTTCGGGCTTGGCAAGCTTCTTGGGATCGCGTTTGGACGAATACCAGTCATCGCGCTGCATGCCCGCGCCCTTGCCGGCGATGGGCGCGACCGAGATGGTGTGGCGCGAGAACGGATAGCCGCCCATGAAACCACGGCTGTTGGCTGCGATGAAATGCGAGTGCTGTACGTAGACGCCAGCACCTTCGCTGTTGGTAATGCGCGGGTCGGTCTCGAGGGCTGCGGTCTCGCAGCGTTGGGCCAGCGCCACAGCTTCTTCGGCGGAAATATTCCACGGCGAAAACAATTTCAGGTCGCGCGGGGCCATTTCCAGCATCTCGGCGTCGGGCAGGCCGGCGCAGTCATCGATGGCGGTGAAGCGGGCGATGTTGTAGGCGGCCTCGACCGTTTCCTTCAGTGCCTGCTGCGAGAAATCCGAGGTACTGGCGTTGCCGCGCCGCACCTGGCGGCCTTCTCCGAGGAATACGGTGACGCCGATGCCCTTGTCCTTGTTCTGCTCGATGGTCTCGATCTTGCCCTTGCGCACCGCTACCGACAGGCCGCTGCCCTCGCTGATGTCGACGGCGGCGTCCGAGGCGCCCTTGTCCCGGGCATAACGCAGGACATCCTGCGCCAACTGCTTCAACTGGTCCTGACTGTGCGTAAATGGGGTATCGCTCATGAGCCTGTTTTCTCTGAAATGCGGGTAAAACGGTTATCATAGCAGTCGTTAAGCTTTATTTCTCGAAGTCACGATATGCCCAATGCCAACCGCGGTGCTGTCGGATTCCAATCCAGCGAATTCGAACAGGAATACGACCGCCCCTCCAAGTCCCAACTCAAGCGCGAGATGGATGCCCTGCAAAAGCTGGGCGAATCGCTCGTCGCCGAGCCGCGCGACCGCGTCAAGCGCGTTCCCATGCCCGAAGACGTGCGCGACGCCATCCTCGAATGCCAGCAGATCAAGGACCACGAAGGCCGCCGTCGCCAGATGCAGTACGTGGGCAAAAAGATGCGCACGCTGGAACCCGACGAACTGGCCATCATCCAGAAGACCATCGACAGCTGGCACGGCGCCTCCAAGGCCGAAACCGCCGCCATGCACGCCCTGGAACGCCGCCGCGAAAAGCTGCTGGCCGATGACCAGGCGCTGACCGAACTGCTGAACCGCCATCCCGACGTCGACGTGCAGCACATGCGCACGCTGATCCGCAATGCCCGCAAGGAGCAGGCGGAAAACAAGCCGCCCAAGGCTTACCGCGAAATCTTCCAGATCCTCAAGCAGCTGCAGGCACAGGCTGCACGCGCCAAGAGCGAAGCCGCCGAGGATGAGGCGGACGAGCAGGATGACGATGAGCGTTGAGGCTGTAACGCCCATCGCCCGTGAGGTGCTGCGGGTCGGACTGGTCTCCATCTCCGACCGCGCCTCCGGTGGCGTCTACCAGGACCAGGGCATCCCCGCCCTGCAGGAATGGCTCAGCAAAGCGCTCACCAGCGCCTTTGAAGTCGAGACGCGACTGATCCCCGATGAACGCGCACAGATCGAGCAGACCCTGGTGGAACTGGTCGATGTAGCCCGTTGCGACCTGGTTTTGACCACGGGTGGCACCGGCCCGTCGCGCCGCGATGTCACGCCCGAAGCCACGCTGGCCATCGGTACCAAGGCAATGCCCGGCTTTGGCGAACAGATGCGCCAGATCAGCCTGCAGTTCGTGCCGACCGCGATTCTCTCGCGCCAGGTCGCCGTGATTCGCGAGACCGAAGGCCATGCCGCGCTGGTACTGAACCTGCCCGGCCAACCCAAGTCCATCCGCGAAACACTGGAAGGATTGAAGGACGAGGACGGCAAGGTCAAGGTGCCCGGCATCTTTGCCGCCATCCCCTACTGCATCGACCTCATCGGCGGTCCTTACATCGACACCGATGAGAGCGTCTGCAAGGCCTTCCGTCCCAAGTCGGCCATCCGGCCCGCCAGCAAGTAACAGCACCTCAGCGGCCCGCACCACGATGCGGGCCTGCCCTCCCCTCAGTTCGGACACTTCCCCTCATCCGGCCCGCCGCACAGCGCGGCCGCATTCAGCAGATCCAGGTATTGTTGCAATGCTGCCGGCGAGATCCGGTAGGGATACTGCTTGAAGGCGTTTTCGGTCGGCGGACGCCAGCTGAACTGCACCACGAACAGTTGCTGCTTGCCCTGATACACCGCCAGTACAGTTCCCTCGCCATAGGGCGCAACTGGCCCGGTACGGTCGCAGAAGCCGCCGCTGACAGAAACCGGGATATTGTTGGTGCTGCCATCCTTCTGCGCCATCGCCACGAAGCGGCCCGGGCAATTGCGCTGGGCTCCCTGCATCACTTCAGTCAAGGCCACCTGTGCCACGGTCAGGTTGCGCGCCTGGATGTTGGCGACCAGTCCGGCATCGGGATAGCCGCGGCGCTGCACGCCCATGTAGCCCTCGCGCCAGGAGTCGTGCGCTTCGTTGGGCGGCAGGAAATCGACCACGTAATTGCCCTCAGGATCGCCGTCCATATAGGCCAGACGCCAGCCCGGCGGGGGTGAGATCATCAGGTTTTCGCCGAGCGGCCGGAACAGCCGGCCCTCGGCTTCGGTATGGCCGGCCAGGGGAAGCATGGCCAGTACGGAGGCCAGCAGCGGGGCCAGCAGGCGATGCGATGGGATGCACTTCATGGGTTTTCCTTTTGCAGCGCCGCCATCGCGGCGGCGTTCATCGTATGATGTGAGCCCATTGCAGCACAGACGCTGCGCATGACCACGGGCAAGGCCGTATTGTGCTCCCGCGCCGGGACAGACACAAATGCCGTGCCCCGCCCTTTCATCCACCGACCGCAACAGGAACCGCACGCTTATGTCCGCTCCCCTCGAAACGATACAGATCGATACCGCTCCCAACCCCACTGCCTCCGTCATCTGGCTGCACGGCCTGGGTGCCGATGGTTCGGACTTCGTGCCCATCGTGCGCGAGCTGGACCTGTCGGGCTGCCCGCCCATCCGTTTCATCTTCCCGACCGCGCCGACCATGCCGGTGACCATCAACGGCGGCTACGTGATGCGCGCCTGGTACGACATCTTCGCGCCCGACCTGGTCCGCCGTGAAGACGAACCCGGCCTGCGCGCCTCGCAGGCCGCCATTGAAGCGCTGATCGCGCAGGAGCGCGCACGCGGCATCCCCGCCGAGCGCATCGTGCTGGCCGGTTTCTCGCAAGGCTGCGCCATGACCTTGCAGACCGGCCTGCGTCATCCGGAACGCCTGGCCGGCCTGATGTGCCTGTCCGGCTATCTGCCGCTGGCCGCCACCATCGAGGCCGAACGCCACGGTGCCAACCACGACACCCCCATCTTCATGGCCCACGGCACCATGGATCCGGTGGTGGTGCTGGAGCGCGCCGTCAAGTCGCGCGAATTGCTGACTCAGTTGGGCCACAAGGTCGAGTGGCATGACTATCCGATGCAGCATTCGGTGTGCGGCGAGGAAGTCGAGGATATCGGGGCGTGGCTGACCAAGGTCCTGGCCTGAGTCCGACCGCGCAGCACCCGCACCCGAACCTGCAATCGCAATGACAACGCCCCCGCACGATGCACTCGTGCGGGGGCGTTGCCGTTTTCCCTGCGCATTGTTACGCGCAGGGCAGCCTTGCAATTACTTCAGGCGGAACTTCAGTTCCTCGCTCGCCTGGCGCATCGCGGTCTGCACGGCAGGCACCTTGGCCAGTACGTTCAGCAGGCCGAAGTCGTGGATCATGCCGTTGTAGCGCACGCTGGTCACGGCCACGCCGGCGGCTTGCAGCTTGCGGCCATAGGCCTCGCCTTCATCACGCAGCACGTCGTTTTCGGCGGTCTGGATCAGGGTCGGCGGCAGGCCGGCCAGTTGCGCCGGGGTCGCATTCAAGGGCGAGGCGGTGATTTCCTTGCGCTTGGCGGCGTCGGTGGTGTAGCTGTCCCAGAACCACTTCATCATGTTCTTGGTGAGGAAGTAGCCATTGGCGAACTGGTTGTAGGAAGCCGTTTCGAAGTTGGCATCGGTCACCGGCCACAGCAGCACTTCCGAACGCAGGGCGGGGCCGCCCTTGTCCTTGGCCATCAGGGCCACGACCGCAGCCATGTTGCCACCGACGCTGTTGCCGGCCACGGCCAGGCGCTTGCCATCGACCTTGATTTCCTTGCCGTGCTCGGCCACCCACTTGGTGGCGGCATACGCCTGGTTGATGGCCACGCCGTAGCCGGCTTCCGGCGACGGCGTGTAGTTCACGAACACGGCCACCGCACCCGAGTTGGCCACCAGGTCACGCACCAGGCGTTCGTGGGTCGGGAAGTCGCCTAGCACCCAGCCGCCACCGTGGAAGAACATGAAGGCCGGCAAGGTCTTGGTCACGCCCGCCGGACGCACGATGGTCAGCTTGATCTGCTGGCCGTCGGCGGTGATGGTCTTTTCCGACACGTCCGCCTTGGGCAGCTCCAGCTTCACGCTGGCTTGCGCACCGACCAGCACGGCGCGCGCATCCTGCGGCGAGAGCTGTTCCAGGGGCTTGCCACCGCCGGCTTCCAGCGCCTGCAAGAAGGATTGGGTAGTCGGTTCCACACCGGCATCACCGGCGGCATAGGCGTTGCCAAAAACCAGGCCGATGGCGGCGACGGCGGCGAGTTGCTTGAACGAGGTCATGATCTTCTTCCTTTTCTCTAATCTCAGATGAGCGAATCGGTGGATTCACCGGGTAAGTGCTGCGAGGGAACTGCGTACTTGTTGCTGTGCTGCCGGGTACTGCGGTACTGCACTGGCCGTTCGCGGCCAGGAAAACTGTCGATACAACGATAAAACTAAAATCCTATTAAATAGCAAACTACTTAGTTGGCGCTATTGGCTCTGCGTATAACGGCCGCTCGGAGGGCGGGACAATGCCGCCATTCCGCTCCGTCTGCTGATGCCGGTTACCTGGCATTCTTGCGAGCAATTCACCAAAAATATAAAGCACTATTTAGTAGTGCACTATATATTTAACTTTCAAAAAGGGACTTGGCCTGGTCGCCGCATCCCTTCAACCTGCCCTGCTCACTCGCCCGTATTCTTGTGCAAGCGGGCACGCAAGGCCATCAATTCTTCCTTCATCGCCGTCAGTTCGGCCGCTGTCGATTCGGTTGCCCGCAAGACTTCACGGGGCAGTTCCACCGCCTGTTCGCGCAGCTTGTCACCTTCTGCGGTGAGCGAGATGACCACCTGCCGTTCATCGCTGGCCGCGCGTTCCCGGGTCACCAGGCCCTGCGCTTCCATGCGCTTGAGCAGCGGGGTCAGCGTAGCTGAATCCAGCACCAGGCGTTCACCGATATCGGACACCGTCAGCTGGTCCTGCTCCCACAACACCATCAGCACCAGATACTGCGAATAGGTGATGCCCATGTTGCGCAACAGCTTGCGATAGAGCTTGCTCATCGACAGCGAAGTCGAGTACAGGGCAAAACACAACTGGGCATCCAGCAGCGGGGCCGACTTGCGTTTGTCTGTTTTCGAATTCATGCAGCGCAGTTTAGCGAGGCCAAAATTAAATAGCAAGCGATTTAATCAAAATATTTACGCTTGGCCGTCGCCACTTCGCCACGCCCCTTCCTCGGGCGGACTGGGCCCCGATTGCGCACCATCGCGAAGCAGGCCTGCACCGGCACGATGGACTGATGCGCAACCTTGCACGCCATTTCCCTCGTCGCAGCCATCCGACGGGAGGCCCGCCCCGCCTGCATTCCCGGCTACTGATACAGCCTGGCCGACTGACGCGAAGCTGACGCCATGGCACGCTTCCTGCATGTCTTCTTCGTTGTATACATTGACGTATCCGTGCTTGCCTTCACCGTGTCCATCGCCTAAGCTGGCCCGATGGCCGTGGCAGGCGGGTTTGCCGCCCAGGCCGGTTGCGCTCGATCCGTGATGACTTCTGAAAGGAAAAACGAATGAACCCGCGTGTCTCCCGTTTCCTGCTGTCCGCGATGTCCTCGGCCGTGCTGGCCGCCTGTACCCTGCCCGCCTGGGCGGTGACGCTCAATATCTCGCTGGACGCCGACCCCGGCAAGCTCGACCCCACGCAGTCCTCCATGCTCAACGAGCGCATCGTCTACCAGAGCATCTTCGACAAGCTGGTGGACCTGGATGGCGAGGGCAAGATCATCCCCATGCTGGCCGAGCGCTGGACCGTGTCCGAGGATCAGAAAACCTACACGCTGTATCTGCGCAAGGGCGTCAAATTCCAGGACGGCACGCCCTTCGATGCCAAGGCGGTGGAATTCAACCTGCTGCGCGGCCAGGAGAAAACCTCCCTGCGCCGCAATGAACTGAAATACGTCAGCAAGATCACGGTGGTCGATGAGCACACCATCAAGCTGGACCTGTCGACGCCCTTCGCGCCCTTCCTCTCCACCCTCACCGATCGCGCCGGCATGATGTCGTCGCCGGCGGCAGTGAAGAAATACGGAGAAGACTACGTCAACCATCCGGTCGGCACCGGCCCCTTCGTCTACGAAGGCCGCCTCAAGGGCGCCACCATCACGCTCAAGAAGAATCCCGACTACTGGCGCGCCGGCCTGCCCAAGGTGGATGAAGTGGTCTACAAGATCATGCCGGACGTCAATGTAGCCTTCAACAACCTGCGCAGCGGCCAGGTCGACATCAGCAACCGCTTCCCCTACAAGGAAATCACCAACGTCCCGGCCAACGCCAGCTACACGGTGCTCAACAAGCCGTCGCTGGGCTTCCGCGGCTTCTACATGAACACCGGCAAGCCGCCCTTCGACAAGAAGGAAGTGCGCGAAGCCGTGGATATCCTGATCGACCGCAACGCCATCGCCAAGGTGGTCTACAACAATGCAGTGGCCGCCGGCCATTCGCCCTTCTCCAAGGCGCAGTTTGCCAATGGCCCCAGCGACGTGCCGCCCAAGGTCGACGTGGCCCGCGCCAAGGCCCTGCTCAAAGCCGCTGGCAAGGAAAATGGCTTCAGCTTCAAGTTGACCCTGCCGACCACGCCCGATGAATTGCAGGTCGGCCAAATGATCCAGGGCATGCTGCGCCCGGCCGGCATCACCGTCACGCTGGAGAAGACCGAACTGGCCACCCAGATCGAGGCCGGCAAGACAGGCAACTTCGAAGGCCTGTTCGTGGGCTGGAGCGGCCGCCCCGATCCGGACCAGAACATCTATGACTTCGTCACCACCAACGGCTCCCTGAACTATTCACACTTCGGTGCCAAGGAAGTGGACGACCTGCTGCAGCAGGCCCGCGTGGAAGGCGACCAGGCCAAGCGCAAGGCGCTCTATGACCAGGCCATGGCGATCCTGGTCAAGGAAGTGCCCTACGTCTACACCGTGCATGACAACGTGCTGTTCGGTATCGCCAAGTCAGTCAAGGGCTTCCAGTACGTGCCCGATGGCGTGATCCGCACTGCGACCGTGTCCAAGTAAGTCCCATGGCCACGACGATCAAGCTGCCCAAGCTGGCCCAGCGCCTGCTGCTGTCGGTGCCTACCCTGCTGCTGGTGAGCATGGTGGTGTTTTCCCTGCTGGCGGTGCTGCCGGGTGATCCGGTGGCCGCCATCCTCGGCATGGAAGCCACGCCGGAAGCGGCCGCCGCCCTGCGCCTGAAACTGGGGCTGGACGATCCGCTGCTGGTGCAGTACGGACGCTGGCTGTGGGCCGTGCTGCATGGCGACCTGGGCCGCTCCTTCATCGACAACACCCCGGTGGCCGATGCCTTGTGGCAGCGCCTGCCGGTGACCATCGAACTGGCCATCGGCAGCTTCCTGGTGGCTGTCGTGATTGCGGTGCCGGCCGGCATCCTCTCGGCAGCGCGACCGCGTGGCTGGGCCAATGCCATCGGCACCCTGATTGCGCTGTTCGGCATGTCGGTACCGCACTTCTGGCTGGGCATGCTGTTCATCATCCTGTTTGCGGTCAAGCTGGGCTGGCTGCCCGCCTCGGGTTTCGTGCCGCTGTCGGTGGACTGGCACGCCAACCTGATCGCCATGATCATGCCCATGGTCGTGACCGGCCTGCGTGAATCGGCCATCCTCATGCGCATGGTACGCAGCAGTTTGCTGGAAGTGCTCAACGAGGATTACATCCGCACCGCCTTCTCCAAGGGCCTGCGCGACTGGCAGGTGGTGCTGGGCCATGCGTTGCGCAATGCCATGATCCCGGTGGTCACGGCCAGCGGCCTGATGGTCTCCGGCATGCTGGGCGGACTGGTCATCACCGAAAGCATCTTCGGCATTCCCGGCATGGGCAAGATGATCGTCGACGCCATCTTCCAGCGCGACTACGTGACTGTACAGGCCGGTGTACTGGCCGCCACCGTCATGGTGGTCATCGTCAACCTGTGCGTGGACCTGCTCTACAGCGTGATCGACCCGCGCATCGCCCGCTGAAGCCTGCCCAACGCCTCCAACCATGACGTCTCCCGACATGAACCCTCCCTCCCCTGCGCAGGCCCTGCCGGCGCTGCCCCGCTGGCGTACCCTGCGCCGCTTCAGCCGCAACCGTCTGGCGGTGATCGGTGCGGTGATCATCACTGTACTGGTACTGTTGGCGATCACTGCACCGGTACTGGCCCGGTACGATCCCATCTTTGACCAGGACTACGGCAACCTGCTGTCTGGTCCCAGCGCCGAGCACTGGCTCGGTACGGATGACCTGGGTCGCGACATCTATACCCGCATGCTGTACGGTTCGCGCATCTCGCTGCAGGCGGCGCTGATCTCGGTCGGGCTGGCCTTTTCATTGGGCGTGCCCATCGGCATCGTCAGCGGCTACTATCGCGGCGCGGTCGATGCCATCGTCATGCGCGTGGTCGATGCGCTGCAGGCTTTTCCTTCACTGATCCTGGCGCTGGCCCTGGCGGCCGCGCTGGGGGGCGGTTTCTACAATGCCATGGTGGCGGTCGGCATCGGCTTCACCTCGTCCTTCGTGCGGCTGGCACGCGGGCAGGCCATGACCATCCGCAACCTCGACTACGTCATGGCCGCACGCTCCATCGGCGCCGGGCACCTGCGCATTATGTGGCGCTACATCCTCCCCAATTCGCTGGCGCCCCTGGTGATCCAGGCCACCTTTGCCATGGGCACGGCCATCATCGCCGAAGCCGGGCTGTCCTATCTCGGCCTGGGCGCCAAACCGGAAGATCCGAGCTGGGGGTCCATGCTGCACATCGCCCAAGGCTACCTGAACACCACGCCGATGCTGGCCATGTGGCCGGGGCTGGCGATCTTCCTGGTGGTGCTGGGCTTCAACCTGCTGGGCGATGGCATCCGTGAAGTGTTCGATCCCAAACTGAGCCGCTGAGGAACCGCCATGCTCACCATCGACAATCTCAAGATCGAATTTCTCAGCCACGGCCGCCGCGTTGCGCCCGTCGATGGCGTTTCCTTCTCACTGGGGCAGGACGAAACCGTGGGCCTGCTGGGTGAATCCGGCTGCGGCAAGAGCGTCACCGCCCTGTCCATCCTGCGCCTGTTCCCCATGGCCAGCCAGGCCAGGCTGTCGGGTGCGATCCGCTTTGGCGAGCGCGACCTGCTGCAGGCCGATGACGCCACCCTGCGCAGCATCCGCGGCAAGGAGATCGCCATGATCTTCCAGGAACCGATGACCTCGCTGAACCCGCTGCATCGCATCGGCGAGCAACTGGGCGAGATGCTTCTCATCCACACCTCCCTGCCGCGCCAGGAGATCGACGCCAAGGTCGTCGCCATGCTGGAACGCGTGGGCCTCTCGCGCGCGGCGCAACTGGTGGACGAATATCCGCGCAGCCTCTCCGGCGGCATGCGCCAGCGCGTCATGATCGCCATGGCCCTGCTGTGCCAGCCGCGCCTGCTGGTCTGCGATGAGCCGACGACCGCGCTGGACGTGACCATCCAGGCGCAGATCCTCGACCTGATGCGCGACCTCAAGCGCGAGCAGAAGACCTCCATCCTCATGATCACCCACGACTTGGGCGTAGTGGCCGAGATGTGCCAGCGCGTGGTGGTGATGTATGCCGGCCAGGTGGTGGAGCAGAGCAGCGTGGAAGATCTTTTCGACCGCCCCGCCCATCCTTATACGCATGCGCTGATGCGCGCGCGCCCGGCGCTGGATGCTACGCCCGGTGCGCCCCTGACCGCCATCCCCGGCAGCGTGCCGCCGCCAGGTACCGTCACACAAGGCTGCCGCTTCGCCGCCCGTTGCGCCCGCGCCCAGGACATCTGCCGCCAGGAGATGCCGGTACTGGAACATCTGGGTGATGGCCACAGCGTGCGCTGCTGGTATCCGCATTGAAGGTATAGAAGGCCCGATCATGACGACACTTCCTCCCCTGCTCGAAGTCCACGGACTGAAAAAATATTTCGCTTCCGGCAGCAGCACCGTCAAGGCCGTTGACGATGTCTCCTTCAGCCTGGCTGAAGGCCAGACCCTGGGCCTGGTTGGTGAATCCGGCTGCGGCAAGTCCACCACCGGGCGCAGCGTGCTGCGCCTGATCGAACCCAGCGAAGGCAGCGTGCGCTTCATGGGCCAGGAACTGACTCTGCTGCCGGAGGGCCAGCTGCGGGCCATGCGCCGTCACATGCAGATGGTGTTCCAGGATCCGTATGCCTCGCTGAACCCGCGCATGACCATCGGCGAAGTGCTGGAAGAACCTTTGATCGTGCACCAGCTGCACGACCGCGCTACCCGCAAGCGCAAGGTGGCCGAGGCACTCGACATGGTCGGGCTCAACCCGGCCTACGCGGCGCGCCATCCGCATGAATTCTCCGGTGGCCAGCGCCAGCGCGTGGGCATCGCACGCGCCATCATCACGCGGCCCAAGCTGGTGGTGGCCGACGAAGCCGTCTCAGCCCTCGATGTCTCGATCCAGGCGCAGATCCTGAATCTTCTGCGTGAGCTCCAGCAGGAGCTGGGGTTGACCTATCTTTTCGTCTCGCACGACCTGGCCGTGATCCGCCATGTCAGCGACACCATCGGCGTGATGTATCTCGGACGCATGGTGGAATCGGGCACATGTGAAGAGGTCTACACCCGGCCGCGCCATCCCTACACGCAGGCGCTGCTGTCGGCCATTCCACGTGAACATCCGCGCCAACAGCGCGAGCGCATCATCCTGCAGGGCAGCATCCCCAACCCGGCCGCGCCGCCCTCGGGCTGTCATTTCCATCCGCGCTGCCCTTCCTGCATGGAAGTGTGCAAGACCGAGGCGCCGCCTACGGTCAAGGTCAGCGCCACGCATACGGTGGCCTGCCACCTGAGCCGGCCCGAGCTGACGCTGCGCCCGACGTGATACGCAAGCCACCCGATAAAATACGCCCCTGAACCAAGAACGAGAGACCGCCATGCCCGCCTTCCCCGACTTCAGCAGCAACCACTATCCCTACTTCTCGCGCCGCAGCGCCGTCTATGCCCGGCGCGGCATGGTGGCGACCTCGCAACCGCTGGCCGCGCAGGCCGGGCTGGAAGTCCTGCAGCGCGGCGGCAATGCCATCGATGCAGCCATCGCAGCCGCTGCCGCATTGACGGTCGTGGAACCGACCGCCAACGGCATCGGTGGTGATGCCTTCGCCTTGGTCTGGCACGGCGGCAAGCTGCATGGCCTGAACGCCAGCGGCCCGGCCCCGCAATCGATTTCCGCCGACAAGCTCACCAGCGCCGGCCTGAAGGACGTGCCCAAGTACGGTGCCCTGCCCGTGACCGTGCCCGGCACGCCCAGTGCCTGGGCCGCGATGGCCAAGCGCTTCGGCAAGCTGGCGCTGACTGATTCCATGGCCGGTGCCATCACCCTGGCGCGCGAGGGCTTCCCGGTCTCGCCGATGGTGGCGCATGCCTGGCAGGTGGCGCAGCAGAACTTCAGGCGCGAGTTCAAGGAGCCGCATTTCCAATCGTGGTTCGATACCTTCTGCATCGATGGCCAGGCACCGCAAGCCGGCCAGCTGTGGCGCTCGGCGGGCCATGCTGCCACCCTGCAGGCGATTGCCGAAGACAATGCCGAGGGCTTTTATCGCGGTGCCCTCGCGGAAAAGATTGCCGCCTTCCTGCAGCAGGCCGGCGGCTACATGCAGGCCTCCGACCTGGCCGCATTCCAGCCGGAATGGGTGGACCCCATCGGCGTGAATTACCGCGGTTATGACGTCTGGGAAATCCCGCCCAATGGCCACGGCATGGTGGCCCTGATGGCGCTGAACCTGCTGAAGGCCTACGACTTCTCCGAGCGCGACACGCTGGCGACCTACCACCGCCAGATCGAAGCCATCAAGCTGGCCTACGCCGATGGCCTCGCCCATATCGCCGATCCCGCGCACATGAAGGTGACGGTGGAGCAATTGCTCTCGGACGCCTATGCCGATGAGCGCCGCAAGCTGATCGGCCCGCGCGCCACGCTGCCGGTGGCCGGCGACCCCTCGCGCGGCGGCACCGTGTACCTGTGCACGGCCGATGCCGAGGGCAACATGGTGTCCTTCATCCAGAGCAACTACATGGGCTTCGGCTCCGGCCTGGTGGTACCGGGCACCGGCATTGCCCTCCACAATCGCGGCAACAATTTCACGCTGGAAGCCGGGCATCCCAATGTGCTGGCACCGGGCAAGCGTCCGTATCACACCATCATCCCCGGCTTCATGACGCGCAATGGCCAGGCGGTCGGCCCCTTCGGCGTGATGGGCGGTTTCATGCAGCCGCAGGGCCACGTGCAGATGGTGATGAACACGGTCGACTTCGGCCTCAACCCGCAGGCCGCGCTGGATGCGCCGCGCTGGGAATGGGAGAAAGGAAACAAGGTCAGCATCGAACACAGCACGGCCGAACATCTCTTCCGTGGACTGGGCGGGCTGGGCCATGAAGTGGCGTGGTCGGGCAACCAGCTGGGCTTCGGCCGCGGCCAGATCATCTGGCGCAATGACGAAGGCGTGCTGTGCGGCGGCACCGAACCGCGTACCGATGGCAGCGTGGCCGCCTGGTAAAGAAAGCCCATCGTGAAAAGCCTGGCTGCTCCCGCCCCCGCCGCTGACGCCGACGCGCTCGCCCCTGATCTCGAGGGCAAAGACGCGCTGGTGCGCAATGGCTCCCTGCCCGAATATGTCTACGCGCAATTGCGGCAGGACATTTTCGACATGCGCCTCTTGCCCGGCGACCAGATCACCGAAACCGAAATCGCCGCGTATTTCAAGGTCTCGCGCACGCCAGTGCGGCAGGCGCTGCAACGCCTGCAGAACGATGGCCTGATGCAGGGCTATGTGCGCGGGGGCTGGGAGGTGGTGCCGATCGACTTCAAGCGTTTTTCCGATCTCTATGAAATGCGCAAGCTCATCGAGACGCACGCCGTGCGCCGCCTGTGTGCGCAAGCCGGAGACCAGTCAGTGCTGGCCGGTCTGCGCGCCACCTGGTGCGTGGCCGCCGAGGCCCGCGAACCGGATGGACCCAAGGCGGCCCTGCTCGATGAAGTCTTTCACCAGACGCTGGTGCGCGCGGCCGGCAACCAGGAGATGGCCGAGTCATTCGATCGTCTGACAGACCGCATCCGCATCGTGCGGCGGCTGGATTTCCTGTACGGTGATTGCCTGCACTCGACCTACGAGGAACATGCCGCCATCCTCGACAGCATCGCCGCCGGCGACGCCGAGGGCGCGATGCGCCTGATGGGTGAGCACATCGATGGCAGCCATGCGGAGGTCAACCAGATCACCTCGCATCGGCTGCACAGTGCGCGGGCGACGGCGACCACCAAGCCGCCGGCTTATGTGTCGGTAAGGGTGCGGCGGTCATTCTGACCGATGCTGACCAGGCACTGAAAGCCTGGCGCCGCTGTGTTAGGCTTCCCGCCTGACTTCAATTTGCCAAGCGGGGAGACACACATGAAAGTTGCCGTGATGGGCGCAGGTGCCGTGGGATGTTACTTCGCCGGGATGCTGGCGCGGGCAGGACACGATGTGGTCCTGGTGGGCCGGCCGCAGCACGTGGAGGCATTCAATACCAAGGGCCTGCGGCTGGAAGCAAAAACTTTCGATGAGACCCTCCCCGTCGAGGCCAGCACCGATCCCGCCATTGTGGCGGGGGGCGGCCCCGA
>NZ_DBIC01000106.1:14400-45738 GCF_002296545.1 Herbaspirillum sp. UBA812
TTGTGGCGGGTGCCGACCTGGTGCTCTTCTGCGTCAAATCCCCCGATACCGAAACCGCTGGCGCGCAACTACGTCCGTACCTCGCCCCCGATACGCTGGTGCTGACCCTGCAGAACGGCACCGACAATGCCGAGCGCCTGCGCACGGTGATCCCGCAACCGGTCTCGGCGGCGGTAGTCTACGTGGCCACCGAGATGGCCGGACCCGGCCACGTCAAGCACCACGGCCGTGGCGAGCTGGTGATCGAACCGGCCGCACGCAGTCAGCAGGCGGCCGAAGCCCTGATTGCGGCAGGCGTGCCGACCGAGATTTCCGAGAACGTGCGCGGCGCCCTGTGGTTGAAACTCATCATCAACTGCGCCTACAACGCGCTTTCCGCCGTCACCCAGCTGCCCTACGGCAAGCTGGTCGAAGGCGTGGGCGTGCTGGAAGTGATGGGTTACCTGGTGAGCGAATGCAAGGCCGTGGCCGCCGCCGAGGGCGTGACCCTGGCCGGGGATGTGGATGTGGCCATCCGCAAGATCATCGAGACCATGCCCACGCAATTCTCTTCCACCGCGCAGGATGTGGCGCGCCGCAAGCCCAGCGAAATCGATCACCTCAACGGCTACATCGTGCGGCGGGGACAGGCGCATGGCATTGCAACGCCGGTCAACCTGACCGTGCATGCGCTGGTCAAGCTGATCGAGAGCAAGGCGCGCTGAACGTAAAACAGTTCAACCGAAGAGCCGGGCGTCAAAGCGGAACAGCTTCTTTTCCAGCACCCTGACGCTGGCCATCTGCGCATGCAGCGGATTGAGCAAGAGATTGAAATCGGTCGGGCTCACCACCGATGGCACTTTCATCACCAGTTGCTTGCCCTGTTCGATCCAGTGCTGGCCGATGGCGGCGGTGCTGGCCGGATCGCGCGCGATGTCGGACCAGTCAGGCGGCAGGCCAGGCACATAGGCCTTGCGCACGTCGGTGTCAGGTATCTCCAGCACGATGAGGAAGTAGTTGGCGCGCGGCATCAGCCCGGCCATGTGCACCAGCGACTCCAGCAAGGCCGTCGAAGCGCTGCAGCAGGTGTAGAGCACGCGCAAGCCGCGCGGATTCCAGCGGCCGCCGCTGAGTGCTGCGCCATTGCCGGACAAGTCATCGGCCGCATAATGCCCCGGCTTGTCCTTGGCCAGCCGGTATACCTTCAAGCGGCCACCCCGAAGGCGATGCGCGCCAGGATGTCGCGCACCCGGTCATAACCCGGCTGGGTATCGAGCACTTCCAGCGGGGTCAATCCCCCCAGCGCCGCATTGCCGCGACGCATCCACTGCGCCGCCAGATCCTCATCCTCGAACACATCGGCCGCCTGTTCGCGGATGTAGAGCACGCGGGCGATGCGGTCGGACTCGGAACCGGAGAGCCGTTCCTTGCGGGAAATCTTGCGCAGGATGGTGGAACTGGGCAGGCCCAATCCGGACAGCAAGGTCTGCAAGGGAATCTGCAACAGTTCCTTGGCGACGCGCTCGGCAATGATGGCATCCATGCCATCGCGGATGGTGCGGCCCTGGCTGATCGGGTCCATGCGGGCAAACCGTTCGAAGTCGCGCGGTTTGGCACCCAATCCGGGGGAGCGCTTGCTGGCTGCGGACTCGACCGTGGCACGTGTTGCCATGTTGAACCTCTCATTTGGTCAGATGCAGACTCTCATCTTAGAAGCTTCCCAAATGAGCGTCAATCTCCCATCAAATGAGAGTTTCCTGCGATCAGCGCAACATGGCCGACATCGCCGACAAACTGTTGAGCACCCGCACAGCATATTCCGCCGTGGGCGCATCGAATTCGACGGTGACGTTGTCGGTACGTTCAAGAATCGGCAACTGGCTGAAGAGGTCAGTCAGCGCCACCGTCTGCGCCTGCAGGCGGCAACGCAGCGGGCCGCGCAGGGGCAGTACCGGCATGGCTGCCGGGTTGGCCACCAGCGCGGTGACCGCCTGGCGGGCGCGTTCTTCGAGCAGCACGTAGGACTGCTGGGGCGTGAGCGAATCGCCGCTGTTGGCACCATAGGCCTTCTTGGTCTCGGCAAAGATCGCATGCGGGAACAACGGCTGATTCTCTTCGATGAAGGCATCGTCGCCGCTGCCGAAGATCACCGGCACGCCATGTTCGGCCGCCAGTGCGCCATACAACCCGGCCTCGCCCAGTTCCTGCCCGCCCAGCCACACGCGGGCGAAGGCAAAGCTGTTGGTGGTGTGCGCCAGGATGCCGCGCCCTTGTGCGCGCGAGTGGTAACCCACCAGCATGACCGCATCGATATCGTGATCCACGCCGCCCATCATGCCCAGCACGCGCGGCTTGCCCAGCACCATGCGCGCCTCGGGGTGCAGCAGGTCCGGCAGCAGGTTGCGGAAGCCGCCATGCGAATCGTTGACCTTGATGGCTGTTGCACCCGCCGCCAGTGCGCCACGGATGACGGCATTGGCCTCTTCGGTCATCCAGCGCCGGGCGCGTTCATATTCGCCGTTGCCGGCGCGGGTCTGCTCGGTATGGAAGACCCCGGCCACGCCTTCGATGTCGACAGAAACCAGGATGTTGGCACGCTTGTTCATGAGGCGGTCTTTCAGGGGAAGCAATTCAGGAAGCCAGGCGCTCGCGCAGGCTCATACGTACATGGCCATCACGTCCGCGCACGGACTCGGCCGCAAACAGCGCATGCACGATGGCTTGTTCGACGCAATCAGCGGCCGCATGGAACAGCGGGTCCAGCAGATGATCGGCCAGCAGCGCCAGGTGCAGGCAATCGGCCTCGGCCTCGATGGTCTGGGCCGTGGAGAAGGCCAGCGCAATATCGCCGCTGCCATGGCCGTAGGCCGATCCGGTGCGCGCCAGTCCGGCCCCGGCACGCGTGGCCAGGCGTTTCAACTGCCGCGCATCCAGCGGCGCATCGGTGGCCAGGATCATGATGATGGAGCCCTTCTCGGGAGCCGTATCGGGTGTCTCGCTGGCAGCCAGTCGCGCGCCCAGCGGATCGCCCGCCAGGATCAGTTCGGGCAGTCGCCCGAAGTTGGAGAGCACCAGCGCTCCGACGGTATAGGACTGCCCCGACGAATCCAAGGCAGCCACGCGCGAAGCGGTACCGATACCGCCCTTCAGGCCGAAGCTGGACATGCCCCGCCCTGCCCCGACCGCACCTTGCGGAACCTCCACCGACAAGGCCGCCATCGCTGCCTCAAAATGCGCCGGCTGCACGGCCATGGCCTGCAAGTCGTTGAGATAGCCGTCATTGCATTCCAGCACCAGCCCGTTGACCGTGGGCAGGCTGCGCCCGCATTCCGGATTGCCGCGCACCGTGTGAGCGATCTGTGCATTGAGCAGCGTCCCCACGGCAAAGGTGTTGGAGAGCGCGATGGGCGTTTCCAGCAAACCCAGTTCTTCCAGCTGCACCAGCCCCGCACTCTTGCCAAAGCCATTGATGACGGCCGCCGCTGCCGGCAGCTTGTGGGTGAAGAGATTGCCGCCATGCGGCGCAATCACGGTCACCCCGGTCTGCACTGCACCGGCATCGAGGGTGCAATGACCGACGCGCACACCCTCGACATCGGTGATGCTGTTGCGCGCACCGGCGGGCAAGCGGCCGATATGTGGCACCTGCGGCGGCACCTGCAGGTTCATCATCAGCGCTGGTCGATCTTGGGATCGAGCGCGTCGCGCAAGCCGTCGCCCAGCAGGTTGAAGGCCAGCACGGTCAGGAAGATCGCGATGCTGGGCACCAGCGCCACGTGCGGCGAGGTGACCATGTCGGCGCGGGCTTCGTTCAGCATCAGGCCCCACTCGGGTGTGGGCGATTGCGCGCCCAGGCCGAGGAAGGACAGGCCGGCCGCCGTGATGATGGAGGTGCCGATACGCATGGTGAAATACACCACGATGGCCGAGATGGTGCCGGGGAAGATGTGCTTCCACATGATGGTGGTGTCGGACGCACCAATGCTGCGGGTGGCCTCGATGTAGGTCAGGTTCTTGAGCTGCAGCGTATTGCCGCGTACCAGGCGCGCAAAGGCCGGGATGCTGAACACCGACACCGAGATGATGACGTTGATCATGCCGCCACCCAGGATGGCGACGATGCCGATGGCCAGCAGGATGCCGGGGAAGGCGAACAGCACGTCGCAGATGCGCATGACGATGCGGTCCCACCAGCCTTCATAGTAGCCGGCCAGCAGGCCGAAGACGGTACCGATCACGGCACCGATGGCCACCGAGAAGAAGCCCGAGGCCAGCGAGATGCGTGCCCCCATCAGGATGCGGCTGAAGATGTCGCGGCCCAGCGAATCGACGCCGAACCAGTGGGTCCAGGTCGGCGGCGAATTGAGGGCGTCGTAGTCGAAGAAATTCTCGGCGTCGAACGGCACGATCCAGGGCGCCAGGATGGCGATCAGAATCAGCAGCAGGATGAACACGCCCGCATAGACGGCCAGGCGCTGCTTCTTGAACTTGCGCCAGAATTCGCGCCAGGGGGTGCGGATCTTCTGGCCGGAGGCGGCGACGGCGGCCGGATCAGGCGGCGGCAAGGGCGCGCCGGTTTCGGAGGTAGTGGCCAGAGGCGAATTGGAGAGCGACATGATTCCCCTCACTTGAAACGAATGCTGGGGTTGATCACGGCATAAAGCACGTCCACCACCAGGTTGATGAAAATGAATTCCAGCGAGAACAGCAGGATCTCGGCCTGGATGATGGGGTAGTCACGCATCTCGACGGCATCGACCAGCAGGCGTCCCATGCCCGGCCAGTTGAACACCACCTCGACCAGGATAGAGCCACCCAGCAGGAAGCCGAACTGCAGGCCCATCATCGTCACCACCGGGATCAGCGCATTGCGCAGGCAGTGCTTGATGACCACCACGGTCTCGGTCAGGCCCTTGGCGCGGGCGGTCCGCACGAAGTCCTCTTGCAGGATTTCGATGAAGGAAGAACGGGTGAAGCGCGCCATCACGGCGGCCACCGCCGCGCCCAGCGTCAGCGAAGGCAGGATGTAGTGGCGCCAGGTCTCGTCGCCGACCGTGGGCAGCCAGCCCAGTTCGACCGAGAAGACCTGCATGAGCAGGATGCCCAGCGAAAACGCCGGGAAGGAAATGCCGGAGACCGCCAGCGTCATGCCCAGGCGATCCGGCCACTTGTTGCGCCACACGGCAGAGGAGATGCCGATGATGAGACCGAACAGCACGGCCCAGATCATGGCCACGATGGTCAGCCACAGCGTGGGCCAAAAGCGCGCGGCGATCTCTTCGGAGACCGGGCGCTTGCTGCGGATGGAACGGCCGAAATCGCCGTGGGCGGCATTGATGAAGAAGTTGACGAACTGCTCCGGCAGCGGCTTGTCCAGGCCGAGGTCGGCGCGCACCAGGGCGACCGTCTTTTCATCGGCTTCGGGACCGGCGGCCAGGCGTGCCGGGTCGCCCGGCAACAAGTGCACGAACAGGAAAACCAGCACCGCCACCAGCAACAGCGTGGGAATGAGGCCTAACAGGCGTTTGATGACATAGGAAAACATGGGACTCTCTGAATAAGGCTGCCCGTCGCTGGTGTGTCCACACCCTGCGGTGGAGTCGCTCCCTGCGCTGCCGGCTTGCATGGCAACGCATCGTGAATCTGTGGGGGAGGATGGCCAGCCACCCTCCCCGCTTCATTGCCGCTCTTTTCTGCTCGTTACGACGATGCAGAGAACCTGCCCAGTGCTGCAAAACTGCATGACGCGGCCTCACGGCACTGCATTTTTGCATCGGCCCGCAAGGGCCGACCACACAGCGCCTGCTTACTTGGTGAACTCGATGTTCTCAAATTCGTAAGCCTGGTCCGGCATGATGTAGATGCCCTTGAGGTTCTTGGCACGGGCATACAGCAGTTTTTCGGTGACCAGGAAGGCCCACGGTGCATCCTTCCAGACTTCCTGCTGGGCGTCCTTGTACAGCGCTTCCTTTTCCTTGCGGTCGGAGACGGTCAGGGCCTTGGCGATGTCGGCATCGACCTTGTCGCTCTTGTAGTAAGCGGTGTTGAACAGACGCGGCGGGAAGGATTCCGAAGCCAGCAGCGGACGCAGGCCCCAGTCGGCTTCACCGGTGGAGGACGACCAGCCGACGTAGAACAGGCGGATCGGTGCGGTGGCCGGATCTTGCCAGCTTTCCACACGTTCCACGCGCTGACCGGCTTCCAGGGCCTGGATCTTGGTCTTGATGCCCACTTGCGCCAGTTGCTGCTGCAGGAACTGGATCACCTTCATGGCGGTGGTGTGGGTGTAGGCCGACCACAGTTCGGTCTCGAAGCCGTTCGGATAGCCGGCTTCGGCCAGCAGGGCCTTGGCCTTCTTGACGTCATAGGGCCAGGGACCGGTCTTGAAGGCGTAGTCCACGCCTTGCGGCAGCACGCCATCCATCGGGGTGGCATAGCCATTGAAGGCAACCTTGGCCAGGGCATCCTTGTTGATGGCGTAGTTGATCGCTTCGCGCACCTTCGGGTTGTCGAACGGCTTTTGCTTGACGTTCATCGACATGTAGCGCTGGATGATGGAGGGACCGGCGATCACGTCCAGGTTGCCCTTGCCCTTGAGCAGGTCAGCCTGTTCGTAGGGCAGCGGATAGGTGAACTGGGCTTCGCCGGTCTGCAGCATGGCCGAGCGCGAGTTGTTGTCCACCACCGGCTTCCACAGGATCTCGTCGACCTTGGGGTAGCCCTGCTTCCAGTAACCGTCGAACTTGGCCACCTTCACGTAGTCGGTCTGCTTCCATTCCACGAACTTGAAGGGACCGGTACCGACCGGGTGGAAGGCGATGTCCTTGTTGCCGTACTGCTTCAGCGCAGCCGGGGAGATCATCGCGGCCGACGGGTGCGCCAGCACGTTGATGAAGGCCGAGAACGGTTCCTTCAACACGACCTTGACGGTGTAGTCGTTGAGCACTTCGGTCTTGGCGATGCGGTTGAAGAGGTTGTAGCGCTTCAACTTGTTGTCCGGGTTGGTCACGCGGTCGAAGACGGCCTTGACGGCGTCGGCCTTGAAGACGGTACCGTCATGGAACTTCACGCCTTGCTTCAAGCGAATGGTGTATTCCAGGCCATCCTTGCTCACCAGGTAGCCTTCGGCCAGCACCGGGATGAGCTTCATGTCCTTGTCGAAGCCATAGAGGCCCTGGTAGAAGGACTTCATCACCGACAGCGACAGCGTATCGTTGGCGTCATACGGGTCCATCGTGGTGAAGGTCGACGCTACGGCCACGGTAGCGGTCTTGGCGGCGAAGGCATTGGCCGCGCCGAACTGCAGGGCGGCGCCCAGGGTACCCAGGGCCAGCCATTTGGCGGCGCTCATTGCTTTGTTTTTTGCGGATGCGGACATTGGTCTCTCCTGATCAGTGACGCTTGAGTGGTTACAGCTTGATTGAGATTACTGCGCTGACTGCATTTACCAAATTACAGATACGACTGGGGAACATCACGCCCGCGCTCAAAAAGCGCCGGCAATACGGTGCTGGGCCACGAAGTGCCCCGGAGCCACTTCCCGCAGCGGCTCCACCTTGGGCTCATCGCCCACCAGCCGGATCGGGCTGGGAATTTCATCGGTCATCAGTTTCTTGCCCGGCTGGCGCAGGGTCGGATCGGCCACCGGCACGGCCGCCATCAGCTTGCGCGTGTACGGGTGCTGCGGATTCTCGAAGATGGCGCGGCGCGGTCCGATCTCCACGATCTGGCCCAGGTACATCACCGCCACCCGATGGCTGATGCGCTCCACCACCGCCATGTCGTGCGAGATGAAGATGAAGGAGATGCCCAGCTCGGCCTGCAGGTCCAGCATCAGGTTGACGATCTGGGCCTGGATCGACACGTCCAGTGCCGACACCGATTCATCAGCAATGACGATCTTGGGATTCAACGCCAGGGCGCGGGCGATGCAGATGCGCTGGCGCTGGCCACCGGAAAATTCATGCGGATAGCGCTGGCCATGCTCGGGCGTCAGGCCCACGCGGGTCAGCAGCGCATCCACGCGTTCCTGCGCCCCCTCCTTCAGGCCGTGCACCAGCATCGGCTCCATGATGGAGTAGCCGACGGTCATGCGCGGGTCCAGCGAAGCAAAGGGATCCTGGAAGATGAACTGGATATCGCGGCGCAGCTCGCGCAATTCCGAACGCGGCAGTTGCGCCAGGTCGCGGCCGCCGAACTCGACCTTGCCGCCGGCGATGTCGACCAGGCGCAGCAGCGAGCGCCCGGTGGTGGACTTGCCGCAACCGGATTCGCCGACGATGGCCAGGGTCTCGCCGGAATAGAGATCGAAGCTCACCTTCTCGACCGCATGCACGCGCTGCTTGACGCGGCCGAAGATGCCGCTCTTCACGTCGAAGCGGGTAGTCAGGTCGCGCACCTTGAGGATGGGCTGGCGCTGCGCGGCAATCTCCGCCTGGGCCTGCAGTTCGCTGGCGATCAGGTCGGGGCGCACCTCGGCCTGCGGCGCGATGCCGAAGCGCAGCGGCTTGTCGGTACCGCGCATGGAGCCCAGGCGCGGCACGGCCGCCAGCAGCGATTGGGTGTAGGGATGCGCAGGAGCGGCAAAGAGTTGCTTGACCTCGTTCTCTTCGACCTTCTCGCCACGGCACATCACTACCACGCGGTCGGCCACTTCGGCCACCACGCCCATGTCGTGGGTGATGAAGATCACGCCCATCTGCATCTCCTGCTGCAGCGAACGGATCAGTTGCAGGATCTGGGCCTGAATGGTCACATCCAGGGCCGTGGTCGGTTCGTCGGCAATGAGCAGAGAGGGCTTGCACGACAAGGCCATGGCGATCATCACGCGCTGGCGCATGCCGCCGGAGAGCTGGTGCGGATGGCGACCCAGCACGCGTTTGGCTTCGGGAATGCGCACCATCTCCAGCATGCGCAGCGCCTCGGCCTGGGCGGCGGCGCGGCTCATGCCTTGGTGCAGGCGGATCGATTCGGCAATCTGCTCGCCCACGGTGAAGACCGGATTGAGCGAGGTCATCGGTTCCTGGAAGATCATGGCGATCTCCGCGCCCCGGATGCTGCGCATGGTGGCGTTGTCAGCCTGCGCCAGGTCCAGCGACTGGCCGCTGCGGCGCAGGAACTGCATGCTGCCGCTGGCGATCTTGCCGCCACCGTGTTCGATCAGCCGCATGATGGCCAGCGAGGACACCGACTTGCCCGAGCCCGATTCACCGACGATGGCCAGGGTCTCGCCCTGGTTGACGTGGAAGGACAGGTCGCGCACCGCATCGACCGTCCGTTCGGAGGTGGCAAAGCGGACATTGAGCTGACGGACATCCAGCACGCGTTGGGACTGTTGCATCTTGATTCTCTCCTGCTCGGCCGCTTCAGGCCGGTGCTGCGTAAATGGCGGTGACCGGGGCCAGTTCGCCACAGCCCCAGGCGCGATACATGCCTTCGGTATTGAAGGGCAAGGCCAGATTGCCGTGGCGGTCGATGGCGATGACGCCACCGCGTCCGCCCACCTTGGGCAGGGTCTCGAAGACCACGGCGCGGCTGGCTTCTTCCAGCGACTGCCCTGCATAGGCCATGCGTGCGCCGATGTCGTAACAGGCGGCGGTGCGCATGAAAGCTTCGCCGGTGCCGGTGGCCGACACGGCCACGGTGGCGTTGTTGGCATAGCAGCCGGCGCCGATGATGGGCGAATCGCCTACGCGGCCAGGCTGCTTGTTGGTGATGCCGCCGGTCGAGGTGGCCGCAGCGAGGTTGCCGAACTGGTCCAGTGCGACGGCACCGACGGTGCCGAACTTGTTGTCCGGATCGATGGGTTCCTTGGGCTCGGCGGCTTTTTCTGCGAAGGCGAAGGAGGAGGCATCGTGGTCCAGCATCGCGCGCGACTGGCCGCGCACGCGCTGCCATTGTTCGTGGCGGGCATCGGTATGGAAGTAATCGGGCTCGACCGTAACCGCACCGTGGCGCGCTGCAAAGGCTTCGGCGGCAGGGCCGACCAGCAGCACGTGTTCGCTCTTTTCCATCACCGTGCGCGCGGCCAGGATGGGATTGCGCAGACTGGTCACACAGGCCACCGCACCGGAGGCGAGGTCGGCCCCGTTCATGACACAGGCGTCCAGCTCATGCTTGCCTTCGCTGGTGTAGACGGCACCATGGCCGGCATTGAAGAGCGGGCAGTCTTCCAGCAGGCGCACGGCTTCGGTGACGGCTTCCAGTGCCGAGCCGCCGGCATTGAGCACGGCCTGGGCGGCGGCGACGATGTCGGACAGCGCCTGGTGATAGCGGGCCTCGTCCTCGGCCGAAAGCGAAGCGCGCGTGATGGTGCCTGCGCCGCCGTGGATGGCAATTACCGGAGTGGTCATGCGTTGGTCTTTCCTTTGGTTGGGGCGCGCTTGGCGGCTGCCCGCACGGGCTTGCCGACCGGCGTGGTACCGGCGCGCTGTTGCTGCTGGGCCAGGTACAGCCAGGGCAGCACGAATTCAGCCATTTGCGTGGCGGCCTGCACCGAGCGGCGGGCGCGATGTGCCACGGCATCGCACAGGGCCTGGATCAGGATCAGTGCGGCCGCATCGGAAGTGGGCGCGAGACGGCCATCGGTCTGGGCATACAAGGCGACATCGGCCAGCGGCACCAGCGGCGATCCGGGGGTATCGGTGAGTGCAATCACGCGTGCGCCCTTCTCCACCGCACGCTGGGTGAGCCAGACGGTGTCAGCCGCATAGCGCGGGAAAACCATGGCAATCACCAGGTCATCGCTGTCGAGCTTGAAGAACTGGCGCGCCGCCTGCGAGGGTCCGCCTGCCATGGCCACCGAACTGACGGTGCGCACATAGGGTTCCAGCGTGTGGGCCATCAGGCCGGAGAGATAGGCCGAGGCACCGAAGCCGGTGATGAAGATGCGCTGCGCCGAGAGGATCATGTCGACCGCCTGCTCGCAGTGTTCCGGCGTGAGCATGCGGCGCGTGGCCTCGATGTTGGCGATGTCGCTGTCGAAGGCGGCGGCCATGATCTCGGCGCTGGTGGCGGTGCGCTGCACCTGCTCGCGCAGTTTTTCCACGGGCGCCAGGGTGGTCGCGAAATCCGAGACCAGCGCGGCGCGGAAGGAGGCATAGCCGTCGAAGCCCAGCGCATGGGCGAAGCGGTTGGCGGTGGCCACGGAAATGCCGGCGGCTTCCGACAGTTCGTCGATGGTCATGGTGGCGGCGCGGAAGGGGTTGCCCAGCACGTAGTCCGCCGTCTTGCGGTGCGACTTGGACAATTGCGGATACAGCTTGCCCACGGCCTGCGCTACCGCACCCGCTCCCTGCAAACTGATGTTCTTCGGCTGTTGTGTCACCGCCCGCTACCCCGTCGTCATTGAATTCACCGCCCTCGGCCAACAAAACGCAAAAGAAATAAATCGTTTAAATCATTTATTTCATTTGCAGAGAGCCCTGCCACCACTGTTCTTGCAATGTTCTTGTGCTGTTGCGCCCGCTGATGCGGACGTCTTTATCATCGTGCAGGACTTGTCATTTGCATCAGTCCCGCCGAAAAAATGTAAATATATTTTCATTTTCCCTTCTAGTAAAGAAAAAATACTTTCAAAAAACGAATATCCTTATAACGCACCAGAAGCACGCGATTGCCAGCACGAAATGCACCAGATGTGCGCCAGATGAACGAAGATTCATTGCGCAGTGCACCAAAAATGACAGCCTGGATCACGACCTGAAGGCGATAAAATACGCCCCTTCACTCCGCCCTGCCCGCTCATGAATATCCGCTTCCTAGAAACCTTCGTCTGGCTGGCCCGCTTGCGCAATTTCCGGCTCACGGCCGAGCGGCTGCACACCACGCAGGCCGCCGTCTCCAGCCGCATCGCTTCGCTCGAACAGGATTTCGGCGTGCGCCTGTTCGACCGCAGCGCGCGCGAAGTGGCGCTGACCGCCGATGGCAGCAAGGCGCTGGTGTATGCCGAGCGCATGGTCAAGCTCATGCGCGAGATGAAGGACGACATGTCGGACCGCGAGGTGTTTGCCGGTGTCATTCGCATTGGGGTGATCGAATCCATCGTGCATAGCTGGTTTCCGGATTTTCTCGGACGCCTGCATAAAGCCTTTCCGCGCCTGCAGATCGAGATCGTCAGCGACACCACCATCCACCTGCACGAGCAGTTCAGCAAGAGCAACCTGGACCTGGTGCTGCAGGCCGAACCGGTGATCGGCCCGCAGGTCAGCAATATCGCGCTGTGCGAATTCCCCATGCGCTGGGTCGGCAGCCCCAAGCTCGACATCGGCAGCGAGACGCTGTCGCTGGCGGACCTGGCGGCCTTCCCCATCATCAGCTTCGCCCGCAATTCGGGGCCGCATGCAGTCATCGAGCGCTTGTTCTCGGGCAGCGAGCGGGGTGAGCGCACATTGCACATCAACTGCATCGCCTCGGTGGCCACCATGATCCGGCTGGCCACGGATGGCTTCGGCATCACGGCGGTGCCACCGGCCATCATCCAGCGCGAACTCAACGAAGAGAGCCTGCACCTGCTGCGCGTGGATACCGAGTTCCCGGCACTGGCGCTGATCGCCTGCTTCCGCTCGGACCATGAGAATCCGCTGACCGAAACCGTGGCCCGCATCGCGCAGGAAACGGCGTCCGACTTCGCACTCAATTGGGGCCAGGAGATCGCGCGGCTGCCTGCCCCGCTCGGCTGAGATCGACCGTCCTCCCGCCTGCACGCTGCCCTGCGCGCCGATGTGCGGGCGCGCATGAACAGCACCATCCTGAAGCAAACAGCGCCCTGCTTTTGCTCATAAGATTTTTCAATCAAGGCCGTTCAGATTTTCTTGTTGGACAGCGCCCGCCCTGCATCCCCATACTGAATTCAGACCGGCGCCTTCGGGCTGGCACCGGAACATGCCCGGCCCTGCAATGCTTGCCGCCGCTCCCATCCCATCCATGCAGAACACAACACGGCGCCGTCACACGGACGCCGGCCACACTTGAGGAGGTTTTCCATGTCGTATTCCCCATCCGCTGCGGCCACCGCGGCGCCCCCGGCCAGCAGCAGTGCCAGCCTCGAGGCGACCTATGGCAAGATCGCCTGGCGCCTGATTCCTTTCCTGGTCTTCCTGTTCGTGCTGGCCTGGATCGATCGCGTCAACGTCGGCTTCGCCAAGCTGCAGATGCTGCAGGACCTGCAGTTCTCGGAGGCGGTGTATGGCCTGGGCGCCGGGATCTTCTTCATCGGCTATTTCCTCTTCGAAGTACCGAGCAACCTGCTGCTGGAAAAGATCGGTGCCCGCAAGACGCTGGCACGCATCACCATCCTCTGGGGTCTGGCCTCGATGGCCATGGCCTACGTCACCACGCCGACCAGTTTCTATGTGCTGCGCTTCCTGCTGGGCATCTTTGAAGCGGGCTTCTTCCCGGGCGTCGTGCTGTATCTGACTTACTGGTTCCCGGCCAAGCGCCGTGCCCGCGTCAATGGCCTCTTCATGACCTCGTTTGCCATCGCCGGTGCAGTCGGCGGCCCAATTGCCGGACTCATCATGAGCAGCATGGAAGGCGTGGGCCATCTGGCCAACTGGCAATGGCTCTTCATCATCGAGGGCATTCCGTCGATCCTGGCGGGCTTCGCGGTGCTGGCCTGGCTGCCGGAAAAACCAGCCAATGCCAAGTGGCTGAGCGACGCTGAAAAAACCGCCGTCACGCAAGTGCTGGCCGCCGAGAACAGCGCACCGGGCAAGCATTTCTCTTTCAAGGATGCCTGTACCAACTACCGCGTCTGGGTCTGTGCTGCCGTGTATTTCTGCGTGGTCAGCGGCAATGCCACCATCGCCTTCTGGGCACCGTCCATCATCAAGGAAATCGGGGTCAAGGGTAACCTGCAGATCGGCCTGATCTCGGCCATCCCCTTCGTAGCCGGCACGCTGGCGATGGTGTGGAACGGCTTCCACTCCGACAAGACCGGCGAGCGCCGCCTGCACAGCGCCATCGCCACGCTCATCGCCTGCATCGGCTTGATCGCCACCGGCATGACGCTGGGCAATGCCACGCTGGCCCTGTGTTCGCTGACGCTGGCGGCCATCGGCATCCTGGCGGCCTTCCCGGTGTTCTGGTCGATTCCCGGCGCCTTCCTGGCCGGCACGGCAGCCGCTGGCGGCATCGCCCTCATCAACTCCATCGGCAACCTGGCTGGCTTCGTGGCCCCTTACATGATCGGTGCGTTGAAGACCAGCACCGGGTCGCTCTCCTCCGGCCTGTATTTCGTGGCCGCGCTCGAATTCCTCGCCAGCTTCCTGGTGGTGGTGTTCGTCAAGAAGCACTGATGATGCACTGATCTCCCCCTCTGGCTGGCCGTCTCCCCGGCCAGCCTCTCCTGAATCACCCTGTAGGAACAGAAACTCATGAAGCTGACCTTTACCCTCCCCGACCAATCCCCCCTCCACGCCGACATCGATACCCTGGTCATCGCCGGCTGGGCCGGCCGCGACATGGCGGCCATCGAGCATCACATCGAAGAACTGGAAGCGCTGGGCATCTCGCGTCCCAGCGCGGTACCGCTGTTCTATCGCGTCTCGGCCAACCAGCTCTCGCAGGCCGCGCAGGTGCAGGTGCTGGGCGAGGCGTCGTCCGGTGAAGTGGAGACCTTCGTCTTCAACAGCGGTGGCGAGCTGTATGTCTCGATTGCCTCCGACCACACCGACCGCAAGCTGGAAGCGCACAGCGTGGCCTTCTCCAAGCAAGCGTGCGTGAAGCCCGTGGGCAGCAGCGCGTGGAAGCTGTCGGACGTGGCCGAGTACTGGGATGAACTGGTGATCCGCTCCTGGATCGAGGAAGACGGTGCCACCAAGCTCTACCAGGAAGGCACGCTGGCCTCGCTGCGCACGCCGGGCGACCTGATCGCGCGCTTCACGCAAGGTGGCGCCACCCTGCCCGAGGGTTGCGGCATGACCTGCGGCACCGTGGGTGCCATCGGCGGCATCCGTCCTGCGGCATCCTTCACGATGGAACTGTTCGACCCGCGCCGCCAACGCGCCCTGCGCCACCATTACGTGGCCGAGTCGCTGGCCGAGGTGGCCTGATTCCACGGGGCGGCCCAAGGGGCCGCCCATGCGCCTTTGTTGGATGCGCCAGGCAATGCGATACTTGCGCATCTGCGAATTTGTCCTCCGACCACACCGACTCCCTCATCATGCCGAGCACACTCTCCCAACTGGCCGCCGACCTCGATGCCGGCCGCATCACTTCCCTGCAACTGACCGAACAAGCCTTGGCCCGCATCGCCGATCCGGCGGGCGAAGGCGCGCGCGTCTTCACCAGCGTCTATGCAGACCAGGCGCGCGCCGCCGCCCGCGCTTCCGATACCCTGCGCGCGGCCAAACTGTGCCGCTCGCCGCTGGAAGGTGTACCGGTCTCGGTCAAGGATCTGTTTGATGTCGCCGGCGAAACCACCCTGGCCGGCTCGGTCGTGCTGCGCGGCAAGCCCGCTGCCACCGCACATGCAGCCGTGGTGCAGAACCTGATGAAGGCCGGTGCCATCGTCATCGGCAAGACCAACATGACCGAGTTCGCCTACTCGGGCCTGGGCATCAATCCGCATTACGGCACGCCGCAGAACACTTGGGAGCGCAACGTCGAAGGCGGGCGCATTCCCGGCGGTTCTTCTTCCGGCGCGGCCATCTCGGTCACCGATGGCATGGCCTTTGCGGCGGTCGGTTCGGATACCGGCGGTTCCGTACGCATCCCCTCGGCACTGAATGGCCTGACCGGATTCAAGCCCACGGCCTCGCGGGTGTCCATGCAAGGTGTACTGCCACTGTCCGCTTACCTGGACTCGATTGGCCCGCTGGCTGTATCGGTAGAGTGCTGCGCCATCATGGACGCTGTACTGGCCGGTGAAGCCTATGTGTCCGTAGTCGCCCATCCGCTGCGCGGCCTGCGCCTGCTGGCCCCGACCAATGTGGTGCTGGACGCCATGGACGAGACCGTCGGCAAGGCCTATCGCGCCGCGCTGGACAAACTCCGCGCCGCCGGGGCCGTCATCGTCGAAGCGGAGGTGCCGGCCTTCAACGCCCTGGCCGCCATCAACGCCAAGGGCGGCTTCACCGCGGCCGAAGCCTACGCCTGGCATCGCGCCCTGATCGCAGAGAACGCCGCCGGCTATGACCAGCGCGTGGTCTCGCGCATCCTGCGCGGCAAGGACATGAGCGCCGCCGACCTGCTCGACGTGCTGCACGCCCGCCCGCGCTGGATCGCCGAAGTGCAGGCGCAACTGGCCGGTTACGATGCGCTGGTGATGCCAACCGTACCCATCGTGGCGCCGCGTATTGCCGAACTGCAAGCCAGCGACGATGCCTATTACGCCGCCAACGGCAAGATCCTGCGCAACCCGACGCTGATCAACTTCCTCGATGGCTGCGCCGTCTCCCTGCCCTGCCATGCGCCCGGCACTGCCCCGGTCGGACTGTCGCTGGCGGCGGCCGGCGGCGAGGACAAGCGCCTGCTGGCGATCGCCCTGGCGGTGGAAGGACTGTTGGCCGCCTGATCCGGAGTTTTGCTCCCGTGACAAGGCTTGCGTGCGCGCAAGCCTTTTTTGTGCGCGCTTTTAGCCGCATTTACATGCTGTTACCGACAAGTCCTGCCCGGTAGGGAACATTCCGCCTTGCCAGACGCCGAATCCACGGAATTTTCATTAGAATGCGCTTTTGCAGCGCAAGATGGCCCCTTGGCGGGCCGCTGCGCTGGACGAACAGACAACAACCCTCCGGCATCAGCCACGACCACTCATCTGCATGGCAACCAAAAAAACAACCCCGTCCGATTACAGTGAATCATCGATCCGTGTCCTCAAGGGACTGGAGCCGGTCAAGCAGCGTCCGGGCATGTACACGCGCACCGAGAATCCGCTGCACATCCTCCAGGAAGTGATCGACAACGCCTCTGACGAAGCACTGGGCGGCTACGGCAAGAGCATCATCGTCACCATCAACGCCGACGGCAGCGTCAGCGTGGAAGACGATGGCCGCGGCATCCCGGTCGGCCTGCACCCGGAAGAAAAAGTCCCCACCGTCGAAATCGTCTTCACCCGCCTGCATGCGGGCGGCAAGTTCGACAAGGGCTCCGGCGGTGCCTATGCCTTCTCGGGCGGCCTGCACGGCGTGGGCGTCTCGGTCACCAATGCGCTGGCCACGCGCCTGGAAATCACGGTCTGGCGCGAAGGCGGCGTGCACACGCTGGCCTTCTCGGGCGGCGACGTCATCGAGAAACTGCAGTCGCGCCCCGCCACCCGCGAGGACAAGAAGTCCGGCACCCGCGTGACCGTCTGGCCGGACGCCAAGTATTTCGACTCGGCCACCATTCCGCTGGGCGAGCTGCAGCGCCTGCTGCGTTCCAAGGCGGTGCTGCTGCCGGGCGTGAAAGTCACGCTGATCAACGCCAAAACCGGCGACACCCAGAACTGGCAGTACGATCAAGGCCTGCGCGGCTACCTGATGGAGCAACTGGCGCAGACCGGCAGCGGCGAAACATTGATCCCGCTGTTCGAAGGCGAACAGTTCGCCGGCAAGGATGCCGAAGGCTTCGCCGAGGGCGAAGGCGCCTCCTGGGTCGTGGCCTGGACCGAGGAAGGGGCTGTGGTGCGCGAGTCCTACGTCAACCTGATCCCCACCTCCAACGGCGGTACCCACGAATCGGGCCTGCGCGAAGGCCTGTTCTCGGCGGTCAAGAGTTTTGCGGAAATGCATTCGCTGCTGCCCAAGGGCGTCAAACTCCTGGCCGAGGACGTCTTTGCACGCGTCTCCTTCGTGCTCTCGGCCAAGGTGCTGGATCCGCAATTCCAGGGCCAGATCAAGGAACGCCTGAACTCGCGCGATGCCGTGCGATTGGTGGCCGGTTACTCCCGTCCGGCGCTGGAGCTGTGGCTGAACCAGCACGTGGAATACGGCAAGAAGCTGGCCGAGCTGGTCATCAAGCAGGCCCAAAGCCGCCTGCGCTCGGCGCAAAAGGTCGAAAAGAAGAAATCTTCCGGCGTGGCCGTGCTGCCGGGCAAGCTGACCGATTGCGAATCCTCGGATGTGACGCGCAATGAAATTTTCCTGGTGGAGGGCGACTCCGCCGGCGGCTCGGCCAAGATGGGCCGCGACAAGGAATTCCAGGCCATCCTTCCCTTGCGCGGCAAGGTCTTGAATGCCTGGGAAACCGAGCGCGACCGCCTCTTCGCCAACAATGAAATCCACGATATTGCGGTGGCCATCGGCGTCGATCCGCATGGCATCAACGACACGCCGGATCTCTCCGGCCTGCGCTACGGCAAGATCTGCATCCTCTCGGACGCGGACGTGGACGGCTCGCACATTCAGGTGCTGCTGCTGACGCTGTTCTTCCGTCACTTCCCCAAGCTGATCGAGAAAGGCCACATCTGCGTGGCGCGCCCGCCGCTGTATCGCGTGGATGCCCCGGCACGCGGCAAGAAGCCGGTGCAGAAGCTGTATGCGCTGGACGATGGCGAACTCGAAGCCATCGAAGACAAGCTGCGCAAGGATGGCCTGAAGGAAGGTGCCTGGAGCATTTCCCGCTTCAAAGGCCTGGGCGAGATGAATGCCGAGCAGCTGTGGGAAACCACCATGAACCCGGACACCCGCCGCCTGCTGCCGATCAGCTTCGGCGAGCCTGGCGTGCAGACCTCCGAAGAGCGTTTCAACATGCTCATGGGCAAGGGCGAAGCGGCGTCCCGCCGGGCCTGGATCGAAGAGCACGGCAACGAAGCCGAAGCGGACATCTGACATGCGCCGCGCCGCGTTCCTGCACACCAGCGCTCTCGCCGCCCTCCTGGGCGCGGCGGCGCTGCTCTGTGCCGGACCGGTACAGTCGCAGCAAGTGGTCCGGTACACCGATGCCGATGGTGTACAGCATATGCGGGTGGAAGCAGCGGACAGTGGCCGGGACAGTACCGGTACGGCTGCCGCTTCAAAGAAGTCCAAGACCATTGTGTACCGGTACACCGATGCCGATGGCGCGGTGCACTTCTATGCCCAGACCCTGGACGACCCGGACAAGCTCATGGCCAGCAGCGCATCGCTGCTCAACCATCCCGGCAGCAAGGAAGCGGTGACCCCGGCCGATCCGCCGTTCGTGCGGACCATGCTGGCTCATCGCGATGCGCGCAAGTACGACGACCTGCTCACCGAAGCGGCCGGCGAATTCGGTCTGGATGCGGCGCTGCTGAAGGCGGTGATGACGGCCGAATCCGGCTTCAATGCCACGGCCGTCTCGAGCAAGGGCGCGGTAGGCCTGATGCAGATCCTGCCCGATACCGCCGAGCGTTACGGCCTGCAGGGGGATCGCCGCAAGACGCTGCACCAGAAACTGACCGACCCGAAGATCAACATCCGCCTGGCCGCGCGCTATCTGCGCGATCTGATGGCGATGTTCCCGCAGCACGTGGAGCTGGCCATTGCCTCCTACAACGCCGGGGAAGGCGCGGTGCAGAAGTATGGCAACAAGATCCCGCCCTATCCCGAGACCCAGGGCTATGTGCGGCTGGTGTCGCGGTTCTATGAACTGTACCGGCCCGCCGGCGCACTGCGCCTGGCCGCAGGCGAGCGCGTCAACGCCAATGCCAGCGGCAATGCGCGCCTGAAGGTGACGCTGCCCCCGCGCGAGCCCGCCATCAACGATTAACCCAGTCAATACGAACACAACAAGACAAGCTCCATGACCGATCAACCGACCCTCTTTGACCAAGCCCCGGCTGCGCCCGATGGCGAATCGCTGACGCTGTCCACCTTCGCCGAACGCGCCTATCTCGATTACGCGATCTCGGTGGTCAAGGGCCGCGCCCTGCCCGACGTGGCTGACGGCCAGAAGCCGGTACAGCGCCGCATCCTCTACGCGATGAACGAACTGTCGCTGAACTCGGCGGCCAAACCGCGCAAGTCCGCCGCCGTGGTCGGCGACGTGCTGGGCAAGCTGCACCCGCACGGCGACCAGTCGGTGTATGACGCGCTGGTGCGCATGGCGCAGGATTTTTCGCTGCGCTATCCCCTGATCGACGGCCACGGCAACTTCGGTTCGCGCGATGGCGATGGCGCAGCGGCGATGCGCTACACCGAAGCACGCCTGACGCCCATCAGCAAATTGCTGCTCGATGAAATCGACATGGGCACGGTGGATTTCCAGCCCAACTACGATGGCTCCACCGAAGAGCCGCGCCTCCTGCCGGCGCGCCTGCCCTTCCTGCTGTTGAACGGTGCCTCCGGCATTGCCGTGGGCATGGCCACTGAAATCCCCTCGCACAACCTGACCGAAGTGGCCAAGGCGGCCGTGGCGATGATCCGCAATCCCAAGATCACGCACGCCGAGCTGATGGAACTGATCCCCGGCCCGGACTTCCCCGGTGGCGGCCAGATCATCACCCCGAAGTCGACCATCGCCGAGATGTACCAGAGCGGCCGTGGCAGCCTGAAGGTGCGCGCACGCTGGAAGATCGAAGACCTGGCGCGCGGCCAGTGGCAGGCGGTCATCACCGAACTGCCGCCGGGCGTCTCCTCGCAGCGCGTGCTGGAAGAAATCGAAGAACTGACCAACCCCAAGCTGAAGCTGGGCAAGAAGTCACTGACACCTGAGCAGCAGACGCAGAAGGCGGCCATCCTGGGCCTGCTCGATGCAGTGCGCGACGAGTCCGGCCGGGAAGCGCCGGTGCGCCTGGTCTTCGAGCCCAAGTCCAAGAACCAGGACCAGACCGAGTTCATGAATACGCTGCTGGCGCAGACCTCGCTGGAGACCAGTGCCTCGCTGAACCTGGTGATGATCGGCGGCGATGGCCGTCCGCGCCAGAAGAACCTGACTGACATCCTCACCGAGTGGATCAGCTTCCGCTTCGAGACGGTGACGCGCCGTACGCAGTTCCGCATGCAGAAGGTCAACGACCGCATCCACATCCTGGAAGGCCGGGAAGCGGTGCTGTTGAACATCGACAAGGTCATCAAGATCATCCGCGAATCGGACGAACCGAAGCCGGCTCTGATGGACGCCTTCAAGCTCTCCGACCGCCAGGCCGAAGACATCCTGGAAATCCGCCTGCGCCAATTGGCGCGACTGGAAGCCATCAAGATCCAGCAGGAACTGGCCGAACTGCGCAGCGAGAAGACCACGCTGCAGGACCTGCTGGACAATCCGTCCTCGATGAAGCGTCTGGTCATCAAGGAAATCGAAGGCGACGCCAAGACCTATGGCGATGCCCGCCGCACGATCATCGAAGAAGCCGAGCGCGCCACCTTCGAGCAGAAGGTGATCGATGAGCCGGTGACGGTGATCATTTCGCAGAAGGGCTGGGTGCGCGCGCGCACCGGCCATGGCCACGATGCGACGCAGTTCACCTTCAAGGCCGGTGACAGCCTGTATGGCGCGTTTGAATGCCGCACCGTGGACAACCTGCTGGCCTTCGGCTCCAACGGCCGGGTCTACACGATTGCGGTGAACGCGCTGCCCAACGCGCGCGGCGATGGCGTGCCTGTGACCACGCTGATCGAACTGGCCAGCGGCAGCAGCATCCAGCATTACTTTGCCGGTCCGGCCGATACCACGCTGTTGCTGGCCTCTGATGCGGCGGCCGGTTTCATTGCCAAGGCCTCCGACATGTTTGGCCGCGTCAAGGGCGGCAAGAGCTTCTTCACGCTCGATGAAGGTGCGCTGCCGCTGGCACCGACGCCGGTGGCGGCCGATGCCAGCGCCGTGGCCTGCGTGTCGGCCAATGGCCGCCTGCTGGTGTTTGGCCTCGATGAGATGAAGACGCTGTCTTCCGGTGGCCGTGGCGTGAACCTGATGGAGCTGGAAAAGAACGAAAAGCTGGTCGCTGCCCAGGCCATCAGCCAGAAGGGTGTCGTAGTCCATGGCACCGGCAACATGAGCAAGCCCAAGGAGATTGCCTTGAGCGGCGAGAGGCTGCTGGCGCACGTGGGCAAGCGCGCACGCAAGGGCCGCGTGCTGGAATCGCGCATCAAGGCGACGGGGTTGCGTTCGCAGGGTTGATGCCCGGTTTCTTTTTGCGGTGAAGTCGCCCCCTGTGCAGTTTGGCAGGGGGCGATTTTTTTGATGGCTTGCACAACTGATTGCTTCGTGGGCAAGGGGTGGTCGAAGCATTTCGAATGCGGGGTGGAGTTTTGGGTGTTGGCGTGGAAGAGCCAACGCCTGCTGGGGAGAATGCGCGCTCATTGTTGAATACGAGGAGCGTGCAAGATGAAAATCATCGGATGGATTCGTGAAGGCGACCGGGCCGCTTGCGGCGCAACGGTTATCGAGGGCGACCCTACCTGTCGCAGTCATGGACGCGCTTATGCGTTCGTCGGTGCGCGAATGGCTTGTCCCAAGAATTGCGTCATTGCGCAAGGGTTCGTGCGCTCGACGCTGACCAATGGACGTGCGCAGGTTATTCATGGCATGAAAACCAGCAGAGGATGTCCGCTGGTATCCACACTCAACGACATTGATGGCGTTGGAAGCGAGGGCGAGGTGCATGCCGCCTTCGCGCCCGATGCAGACGGTGGATGGAGAGGAATCTCTCCGCCGGAGGGAGACCACGAGGCAGTACACGATGAGTACTTCATCATCGTTGACAAAGAGACTCAGGTACCAGCGCGCAACCGCATGTATCGCATCACTCTCGATTCTGGAGAGGTCATCGAAGGCCGGACCGACGAGGAGGGACGAACAAGATATGCGACCTCAGATAAGCGCACCGCATTAAAACTGGAGCTGGCACCCCAGGGGGAGATTCAAATTGGGAACTGAAACGCCGGCCCATTCCGCACAGCTCCGTCTGGTGGGCGAATCGAGAACTAGCCCGAGGGAAAATAAACAGGGCAAGATTTGCTACGCCGATGTCTTCCGACTGACAGATCTTCCCGAAGTCATGGAGAAGATGGGATGGAAAAATTCAGCTACTTTGATGAAAAAGTGGTTTGATAGCCCCGGCTACACGATGACGCGGGAACAAAAGGAAGGACTTGTCGGGGCCAGCCAATATCCTAGCCATTTGCTCGAAACCTCTTTGATCACTATGGAGTGGGCATTATCTTTTCCCCGAATTAAAAGGGAATATGACGGTATGTTTGGAAGTCGGAATTTATATAAATCCATTCCTCCAATCTATGAAAACCCCAAGGCCAAAAAGCTACTCATCAAACGCCTTTTTCGGGCGAATAAATTCACCGAATCACCACAGAGTTTTGGCGATCTCACCAAAAGCGCATTGGCTCTGGATGAGGAATGGCAATTTCAACGACATAGCGTTGACGACAACCGCGAATACCTTAACGCTTGGTGGAAAGACAGCACCACAGCTGATCCAGACTTGGACGATATGTGGGGAGCTTTAGCAAGATTCACCTTCAAGATAGCAGGCGAAGGCACTGTTACACCAAAGAAAAAAGTCGTCAAGTCTGGAGGACAGTCCTCAGTACTGGTCGAACACTACGAAATCAACGTATCAAGAATTGGTGTCTATATCCGCGACACATACGACTTCAATGGTAATCAGTACCTCGGCCACTGGAGCAAACATTCGGCACCACATGTACGGGTCTATCCACTATCGTACTTTGCCGGGGGAAGGGGCGAAAAAGGAATTTGTCCAGACGATTTTGTGTCTGTCACCAATGAACGGTTTAATAGCCACAGAAAAATGACAGGCTTCGGCGGTGATCTGATTGTACTAAGCGACGTTCTGGCGACGACGTTAAAAAGGCCTTTCAGATTTCGGGTAACTCCGCAAGATATTACGAATATTTCTTAGGATTAATAATGCAACGATCCAGATTTTCTAACATTTTGCTAATAGTCGTGATCGTCATTGCGTCTATTTATGTTTTCCTCCGAAAGAATGGCCAGCTGATTCGCCCAACCTATCCCGTTATCGCTATCACCGTCAATCCGGCAGGCACCTGCGCGCTCGCCGAATACAATTTTCGCGGAGGCGAGCGTTGGTACTGGACTGACCCGTATCGCTGGTTCTTGCTCGCCCCCGGGGATGCCTTTTATACCATTACCGATCTTCGTTCAGGCAAGATCATCCGGGATTCGACCGCTCAGATTTTCCCAAGTCTGGAAGCCAACTCGCTAGTCGCAGTAGCAATGGGAAGCGACGTTTTCTATTGGTCTTCCAATGGTATGACAGCAAATTTCCCGGGCGGCAGGGCTGAGGATTACTTCCACGAATGGACTGATCTCAAGGAATGCGAGGGGAGGAACGCAGAATCAGACTATGCCAACCTGAATTGCAGAATGGATACAGCCTCTGAGCTCTGTAAGCGGCTAAGCGACGCGCTTTGATTCAGGAACTGCATCTTCTATTCAAATCTCGGCAGGGCAATGCAAACTCTCTTTTTTAGTGACCAGATGAAAAGTTGCTTTGCATTTCCATTACTGAGCACCGTGGGCATTGGGTGCGGAGTTTCTGTGGGAGCGCTCAATACCGCCTTCATCACGAATTGCGGAGAAAGTTGCCCGGACGACCCGCTGCTGTGGGCGCTGGGATGTTCCATCACATTTCCCGTTATCGGCCATCTTCTGCTCAAAAAGACGCGGCAAACGGTCGCCAACACCATGCTGGTTGCCGTGGCACTGGCAGCCACCGTCCTGCTACCGGCCCTCGCTATGTATGCCTGCAGCCTTCACGAGAAATATTGGAGACTACATGGCAAGCAGGTTTATCCTGATATCGAATACAGCCTCATGGTGATTTCAGAGGACCCGCTCCCCACACTGGGCATCACCGAGGCTGAACGCTGTGTCATCAACAATGACCTGCGTTGTGGCGAAAACCCGCAAGTGATCCCAGCCCTGTGCCAAAGCGGATTCGTATCACTGCCACGAAAGCATTGGTCCTCTTTCAAGCGACTCCCGAACGAAGATCTGCAAGGCCCCGCGCCTGCCAATGATGACCGGAAATATTATTTAAATGATTTATGCCAGCAACAGGCGACATCAGTGAGTCAACCATGAGCAAGATCAAGGCAGCAGTCTCTCACCACGAGCGTGAAATCGCCGAACTGCGCGCGAACCCCCTACTGGCCACCGAGTACCTGAAGGCCGCTTTGGAGTCACTGGACAGTCCGGATGACCGCCCTGCCGCGTTGCTGGCACTGCGCGCCATCAGCGAAGCGTATGGTGATGGCGGCACCTGAACCGCGTCACCCAATCGCCACCGACACCCGATACACCAACACCCCCAGCAATCCAAACGCCCCCGCCAGCATGCAATAAGGTGCCCAGTGTTGCGCGCGTTGGCCGTAGCCGATCAGCAGCAGCGCAATGCTGATGAGCGGTATCCAGGTTGAGGGGCTGTTGAAGTCCATGATGATTGCTCCCGATTGATTGCATCGCTAGTCATGTGGGCGCGGTATCGGCGCGCGCCCTCCTCCATCACGCCATCTGGCTGATGGTCTTTCTGAACCGGCCCAGTGCAGCTACAAACAGGACCAGGCCAATTGCCAGGATGGCCAGCAGTTGCGGCCAGATCACTTCCAGGCCAGCGCCCCGGTACAGTATGGCTTGCCCCGCCGCGACAAAATGTGTCGTCGGGGCGGCCAGCATGATGTCCTGTACCGGTACAGGCATGCTCTCGCGCGGCGTGGAGCCGCCCGACAGCAATTGCAGCGGCAACAGCACCAGTACAGTGAGCATCCCGAACTGCGGCATCGAACGCGCCAGCGTGGCCATGAAGATGCCCATCGAGGTAGTGGCAAACAGATGCAGCACCGTCACCAGCATGAACAGCGCCAGCGAGCCCTCGATGGGCACCTGCAAGGCACCGCGCACGATCAGCAGCAGCGACATCAAGGCCGCCAGCGCCACCACCGAACCCATGGCCCACACCTTGGCCAGCATGATCTCGGCCGGACTCACCGGCATCACCAGCAGGTGTTCGATGGTGCCGTGCTCGCGCTCGCGAATGAGCGCCGCCCCCGTCAGGATGATGGAGAGCATGGTGACGTTGTTGATGATCTCCATGAGCGAACCGAACCAGGATTGCTCCAGGTTGGGATTGAAGCGCATGCGCAAGGCCAGCCCCACCGGCGCATCGCCAGCGGCCTCGCTACGCCGCACGAATTGCGTGACCTCGTTGCTGACCATCTGCTGGATGTAGCTGTTGCCGGTAAAGGCCTGGCTCATGCGCGTGGCATCCACGTTCAGCTGGACCGCCGGCGCGCGTCCGGCCAGCACGTCACGCTGGAAATCCGCCGGGATGTCCAAGACAAAGGTGTAGTCGCCCGCATCAAGCCCGGCATCGGCCTCGCGCGCCGTCACCAGCCGGGCCACCTTGAAATGCGGCGGATAGAACAAGGACGCAATGCGTGCCGACAGCGGCGAGCCATCATTGTCGACGACGGCGATGGCCGCATTGTGCAGGCTCTCCGGCATGGCCGTGGCGGCCACATAGATGGAGAGCGTGAAGGTGTAGGCGATCAGCACCAGCATGGCCGGATCGCGCAGCAGGCTCCACAGCTCCTTGACGCCGAGACGAAAAATGTTGGACAGGCTGGCAGGCGCGCGGCGCATCTCATTGCTCCTGCTTCTTCAACAGCCACACCGACAAACCCAGGATCACTGGGGCCGCCAGCACCAGCGGCCAGAACGAGGCGCCAAGGTCACCCACCGCCAGCGCCTTGCTGAACACGCCACGGCTGATGGTGAGGAAGTGCGTGGCCGGATAGACCTGTCCGATCAGCGCACCCACCCCTTCAAGCGAAGAGACCGGATTCAACAGTCCGGCGAACTGCACGCAGGGAATGATGGTGCCGATCATGGTCACGAAGAGGGCCGCAATCTGGCTGCGCGTAAAGGTCGAGGCAAGCAGCCCGAAGCCGGTCGAGCAGATGATGAATACCAGTGCCGCCAGTGTCAGCGTGAAGAGACTGCCCTTGACCGGCACCCCGAACACGGTCACGGCCAGCAGCGTCAACATGGCGAAATTGAGCATGCCCAGCACCAGATAAGGCAGCTGCTTGCCCAGCAGGAATTCGGTGCGCGTGACCGGCGTGACGTAGAGATTGAGGATGGAGCCCAGCTCCTTCTCGCGTACCACCGACAGCGCCGTCAGCATGGCAGGGATCATCATCAGCAGCAGCGGGATGATGGCCGGCACCATGGCCGGGAGGCTCTTCACGTCCGGGTTGTAGCGATAGCGCGTCTCGATGGTGGCCGGCTGCGCCAGGCGCTGGCCCAGCCGGTGCGTGGCCATGTCGGCCAGCCACAGTTGATGCATGCCCTGCACGTAACCGCGCACGGTCTCGGCGCGCGTGGGCATGGCACCATCGACCCAGGCCCCTACTTCCACCGGCTTGCCGCGTGCGATGTCACGGGCGAAGCCGGGCGGGATTTCAATGGCCAGAGAGATCTCGCCGCTGCGCATGCGGCGGTCCAGGTCCTGGTAATCGCGGATGGGCGGATGCTCGATGAAGTAGCGCGAACCAGATAGATTGAGCGCATAGTTCTGGCTCAGGCCGGTCTGGTCGCGGTCGAGCACGGCGTAGCTGAGGTTTTCCACATCGAGGTTGATGCCATAGCCGATGATGAACATCAGGATCACCGTGCCCAGCAAGGCCAGGGTAGCGCGCACCGGATCGCGCCGCAGTTCCAGGCTCTCGCGCTGGCTGTAGCTGAGGGCGCGGCCCAGGCTGGTGCGCAGGCGGCCATCGCCAGCTGGCGCGTGGTTCCGGGCCGATGTGACTTTTACTTCAGGCGCAGGCGTCATTGCGCCCTTCCCGGCCGCTTCTTCCAGGTATGCAATGAAGGCTTGTTCCAAAGTAGCCGACCCGCGCTGGCGGATCAGCTCCTCCGGCGTGGCGCTGACCAGCACGCGCCCGGCGTGCATGAGCGAGATGCGGTCGCAGCGCTGGGCCTCGTTCATGAAATGGGTGGAAATGAAAATCGTCACCTGGTCGCGCCGCGCGAGATCGATCATCAATTGCCAGAACAGGTCGCGCGCGATCGGGTCCACGCCCGAAGTCGGTTCATCCAGGATCAGCAGCTCCGGCTTGTGTACCATCGCCACGGCCAGCGACAGCCGCTGGCGGATGCCCAGCGGCAGGCTCTCGGGCAGGCTGTCCATGACCTCCTGCAGGCCGAAGCGCTGCGCCATCTCGTCGGTGCGCGCCGCGATCTGCTCCTGCGGCACGCGATACAGCCGCGCATGCAGCATCAGATTCTGGCGCACGCTCAATTCGCCATACAGCGAAAAGGCCTGTGACATGTAGCCCACACGCGCCCGCGTAGCCATGTCGCGCGGATCGACGGCCTGGCCGAACAGCCAGGCCTGGCCTTCGCTGGCAGGCAGGAGGCCGGTCAGCATCTTCATGGTGGTGGATTTGCCGCAGCCGTTGGAGCCCAGGAATCCGAAGATCTCGCCGCGCCGGATGCGGAAGTCCACATGATCCACCGCCACGAAATCGCCGAAGCGCATGGTCAGGCCGCGCGCTTCGATGGCGATCTCGGCTTGCCGCGCCGGGTCCAGCGGTGTCACCTGCACGGGCTGGTGGCCGCGCCGTTTATCGGGTGGCAGCAAGGCGATGAAGGCCTCTTCCAGTGCCGCCGTGCCGGTGCGCGCATGCAGCTCGGCAGGCGTGCCGGTGGCCAGGATCTGGCCGTCATCCATGGCCACCAGGAAATCGAAGCGGTCGGCTTCTTCCATGTAGGCTGTCGCCACGATGACGCTCATGCCAGGCCGCTGCTGGCGTATGTGCGCGATCAGGTCCCAGAACTGCGCACGCGAGAGCGGATCGACGCCGGTGGTGGGTTCGTCCAGGATCAGCAGGTCAGGGTCATGGATCAGCGAACAGCACAATCCCAGCTTCTGCTTCATGCCGCCGGAGAGCTTGCCCGCCGGGCGCGCCAGGAAAGGCGACAGGCCGGTGCCGGCAGTGAGCGTATCGATGCGCTGGCGGCGCTCCTGCGCGGACTGGCCGAACAGGCGGCCAAAGAATTGCAGGTTCTCCTCCACCGACAGCGTCGGATACAGATTCTTGCCCAGACCCTGCGGCATGTAGGCGATGCGCGGGCAGACCGCTTCACGATGTGCAGCGCGGCGCATGTCGCCACCGAGGACCTCCACGTCCCCTTCCTGCAGGGCACGGGCACCGGCCACCAGCGACAGCAGGCTGGATTTGCCCACGCCATCCGGCCCGATCAGGCCGACCATGCAGCCGGCCGGAATCTCCAGCGAGATCGCCTGCAAGGCCGGCTTCTGGCCATAGCGCAGCGACACGCCCGACAGGCGCGCCACCAGGCCTTGGCCAAGGGTCTCTGTCATTGCGGGACCTTCACCGCCAGGGTGGCGGGCCAGTCACGCGCATTGTCGGTCCGCACCCAGGCCACGCCGGGCAAGCCGGTCTTGACCAGGCTCAGGTGCTGGCGCAGCAGCGCCGGATCGATCTGCGCCTTGACGCGAAACATCAGCTTCTGCCGCTCGCTGGCGGTCTCTACCGTCTTGGGCGTGAACTGCGCAGTGCTGGCCACGAATGAAATACGCGCCGGGATCACGTATTGCGGGGCGGCGTCCAGCACGATGCGCGCCTCGCTGCCCAGCGCCAGCTTGCCGGCGACGGTCTCGGGAACGAAGAAGGTCATGTAGACATCGCTCAAGTCCACCAGGTTGAGCAGCTTGCCGCCCCCGCCCAGCACTTCACCCGGCTGGGCGATGCGGTATTGCACGCGTCCGGCGCGCGGGGCCACGAGCGTGCTGTCGTCGATGTCGACCTTGATACGCTGGACCGTGGCCACCGCGGCCGTGACCGTGGCGCGCGCGCCGCTGACCTGGGTGCGGGCGGCAGCGACGGCAGCCTGGGCGGCGGTCACTTGTGCCTTGGCGGCGGTGACGGCGGCTTCCATGCTCAGCACGCGGGCACGGTCGTCGTCCACTTCCTGCAGCGAGGAGGCGCCTTCCTTGACCAGCACCTCCGAGCGCGCCAGGCGGCGCCGTGCCGCATCCAGCTCGCTGGCGCGCTGCGCTGCCTGGGCCAATGCGGCCTGATGATCGCTCTCGCGCACGGCCACCTGGGCCTCGGCACTGGCCACGGCCGAGACCGATTGCTGCTGGCGCGCCTGGGCCTCGTCGCGCTGGGCTTCCTGCGACTGTACCTGCATGCGGGCCAGCGGCTGGCCGGCTGCGACGAAGTCGCCTTCATTGACGAGGATGGCATCGACCCGGCCACCCAGCTTGGTGGCCACATCCACTTCGGTGGCTTCGATGCGGCCGTTGCCGCTGGCGAATCCCTCGCCGGGGCCGCTGTGATGCAGGCGCAGCCAGGCATAGGCCGCAGCGCCGGCGAGGATCACGGCCAGCGCGGCGGCCAGCAGGGGTTTCTTGGCGTGAGGGAGCGTCATGGTCGGGGTCCGGAAGAAAGGGGGAAAGCCGCAGGCGCATTGGCGTCGCCACCCAGCGCCGCATACAGCGCCACCGACGAGGACAACAGCGCACGCCGGATCTGCACCCGCTGCTGGCGTGCGCTCAGCAGGTCGCGCTGGGCATCGAGCACGTCGAGGAAAGGCGCAGCGCCGTTGTCATAGCGCAGCGTGGACAGGCGCGCCCGCTCGGCCTGCACCTGCTCCGCCGTCTCGGCAATGGCGAGCTGGCGGGTCAGCCACTGGCGCGCGGCCAGCGCATCGGCGACGTCACGGAAGGCGGACTGGATGGTTTTTTCGTAATTGGCCACGGCCAGGTCGCGCCGCACTTCGGCCAGGTTCAGGTTGTTGCGCAGGCGGCCTGCCGTGAAGATCGGCAGCGACAGGCTGGGCGAGAAACTCCAGGCATGGCTGCCATCGCGGAACAATCCGCTCAGTTCAGCGCTGGCCGTGCCGAAGTTGCCCGTGAGCGAAATGCTGGGAAAGAAGGCCGCGCGTGCTGCACCAATGTTGGCATTGGCCGCTTGCAGGCGATGCTCGGCAGCGGCCACGTCGGGGCGGCGCGTGAGCAGCAGCGAAGGCGCGCCGGGCGACAGCGCCGGGAACACTGCATCCAGTGCCGGCCGCGCCTGGCCGACTGGCAGCTCCAGCGGCGAACCGACCAGCAGCGTGAGTGCATTCAGACGTTGTGCGCGCTGCTGTTCCAGCTGTGCGCCCAAGGCCTGGGCTTGTGTGAGCAGGGTCTCGATCTGGGTCAGGTTCAGGCGCGAGGTGGCGCCGACCTCGACCCGGCGCGCAAAGATGCGATAGCTCTCCTGCCGGCTGGCGATGGTGTCGCGGGCGATGGCCAGGCGTTCGTCGATCTCGGCCAATTCCAGCCAGGCATCAGCTACCTGGGCCACCAGGCTCAGGGCAGCGGCACGGCGGGTGGCTTCGCTGGCCAGCGCGGTTTGCAGCGCGGCGTCATCCAGGCTGCGCAGGCGGGCCCACAGG
>NZ_DBIC01000106.1:46032-63173 GCF_002296545.1 Herbaspirillum sp. UBA812
GCTGCGCAGGCGGCCCCACAGGTCCAGCTCCCAGGTGCTCAGGCCCACGCCGGCCTGATAGGCACTGCCGACCAGCGGGCGTCCGGTCAGGTTGAGGTCGGCCGGAGTGCGCGAGCGATCCAGGCCTGCCTGTGCGCCAACGGCAGGAAACAGGTCGGCGCGCTGGATGCCGTAGAGCGCCCTCGCCTCCTCGACCCGCAAGGCCGCTGCACGCAGGTCGCGGTTGTTGGCCAGGGCCTGGGTGATGAGGGCTTGCAGTTGCGGATCGCGGAACCAGGCTTGCCAACCGAGTGCCGGTGCGGCTTCACCTGCGCCATCGGCCTGCTGCGGATAGTGCGCCGCCACCGGTGCAGCGGGCCGCTGGTAATCCGGCGCCATCGACTGGCAGGCCACCAGCAGGAGCGGCAAGGCTGCCAGCAAGGGACGGATTCGCAGAGAGGGTTCGCACATCGTGATTCTCGGCATCGGCAGGAAATGGGGCGACGGAAAGCTTCGTCAAAAGCTTCGTCTTGAGTGACCACATTATGAAGAGCCCTGCTGAAAACCCGATTGATGTACGTCAGGTTACTGACTGATGAGTCGGTAATTTATGAAGGATGTGACGGGGGGAGGCCTGAGGGAAGGCGTCTGCGGGGGGAAGTGCAAAAAGTGCGAAAAATTCGGAAAGACGCGCCGGGCACCGCAGCTTTATTGCGCCACGCCGACCTGGTCGACGTAATGGCGCACTTCGGCGGCAACGGCGGTGAACAAGCTCTGCAATTCGGGCAGCTGCGGCTGGGCGCTTTGGGGCGGTTCGGCGCGGGACTGGGTTTCCACGCTCTTGAGCAGTTCGGTCAGCACGCCGGCCCCGACCAGGGCGGTCATGCTCTTGAGGCTGTGTGCCTCGCGTTTGACCTGGGCTGCGTCATCGGCGCGGATGGCTTGCTCCAGCCGGTCGAAGGTGGCGGGGGCGCTCTGGGCGAAGGTGCCGAACATGTGGCGGCAGGCAGCGGCATCGCCGCCCATGGCATCGAGCAAGGGTTCGGGGTTGATGTGCTGGTATCGGTGGTCGTTCACGCGTTTCTCCCTGTGGCCGACGCAATATACGCAAGATATTGCTCCTGTGCCAATTTGTTTTGAGCAGCTGGTCCGGCGTACGGGCGCGCCGGGTCGTGAGCGGTGACTGAAGTACGGTGAAGTGTGTAACGTAACCAAGCAGGTAACTGTCGTCAATCACAACCGTGGTGACGCACGCAAAAAACCGCCCGGTGAGACGGGCGGTTGATGGAAGTGCGGCCCTGCAGACGAAGGCCGCACCCTGCTGCAGTGAAGCGATCAGGCAGCGCGTTCCAGGCGCTGGACGTTGCTGTCCTCGGCGGCACCGATTTCGATCTTGCGCGGCTTCAGTGCTTCGGGGATTTCACGGACCAGCTCGATGTTGAGCAGGCCGTTTTCCAGATTGGCACCGACCACCTTGATGTGGTTGGCCAGCTGGAAGCGCTGTTCGAAGTCACGGGCGGCGATGCCACGGTGCAGGAAGTTGACCTGCTTGTCTTCCTTCTGCTTGCGGCCGGTGATCTTGAGGGTTTCGTTTTCGGTCTCGATGTCGATTTCGCTGCGGGCGAAACCAGCCACGGCCATGGTGATCCGGTATTTGTCCTCGGCCACCAGTTCGATGTTGTACGGCGGATAGCTGGGCTGATCAGCGCGCTGGGCGTTGTCGAACATCTGGGCCAGGCGATCGAAGCCGATAGCGGTACGGTACAGGGGGGAGAGATCAAAAGTACGCATAAAAATATCCTTTCAGTTAAGCGATGTTTTCGTCGCAGACCTCAACGTCGAGCATCTGCTGGTACCGATCTAGGGATGGGGATTTTGGTTTTCAAGGGATTTTTAGAAAAAATTTGAGCCCTCTTTTGTATTGCCATCCGATACGCGATTTTTCCCTCCAAGCAAGCCGACATCGCGACACGTGTGTCATTGCACCATCGAAAAGCCAGACACTTTCACGGAATTGCCTACCGTACGATCCCACTCCTATCCGATCTCGATTTATTCCTGGAAAAAGTCAGAGCATCTTTGAGATTGCCTGCCTATTCAGGCGGGCAACGCGCCATCAGCCAACTTGTTTGGCATGCTCGCTCCTCTTTCAACTTCATGCGATCACGCAGAGACAAAAAGATGAGCTACAGAAATTTGGCATCAGAAAGCTGGCTTCCAGCCAGCATGCTGTTACTGAACATGTCCCTCCCACATGTAAAACAACTGTCCTCGGCAACGTTAGTGTCGTCGTCGCCTAGTACGCCGGCGCGAAGGACCTGAACATGTTCTGGCGCGCTTTCATCCGTGAAGGAGATACCGTGATTCCTGGCGGAGGCTTGGTCCAGCCCATAGCGTAAAGTCCTCGCATTCGGTATAGCGGAAAGTTGGCTTGCTTCGAAGGTGATCCTGTCTACTGCAATTCCTGCAAGAGCTGGGGAACTACTCAGTGTGTTCAGCCATTTCGTCCGCACAAGGGGCCCGACGGCAGGCAAGTCAATCTTGATGGTGACCTATGCCTTTGCAAATGCCCTGAACCGCCCAGACTCAAAGCCTTGCATAGCGATGTCCGGATGGGATTCGAGGGTGAGCTCCGCCACGCGTCCAACTCACATCCTGGCAGCCGGCAAGACGACTTCTCCCCTGCCGCTTTCTACGATCAGCGTTTTTTGGTTCAACACGCACACAGCGGCGCACCAATGGCAAATGTCAGATACCGAATCACGCTGGCTGACGGCAAAACGTGTATCGGTCTGACAAACGAAGACGGATTCACTGAAACGGTGTCCTCCGATACTGCGCAACACGTCAAATTTGAGGTCCCTTTTTATGACGACAATCCAGACACTCTTGACCCCTGCCTCGGATCCGACACCTGTCGTTGTTAATACGCTTCCTGAACTGAGCGGCCCACAATGGGTAACACGATTTCCCGGCAGCAATCGCACAAGCGATCTGAACAGCAGTTTTCGTCAATCTGCAGAAGACTTCATCGTGGCGTTGAGAGCTGCAGGAGCAAATGTCAGAATATCGGCCACATACAGGCCGCGTGAACGCGCTTACCTGATGCACTATTGCGTGAAGATTTCGAAGGGCCTGATTGCACCTGACAAGGTTCCCAAGATGAGCGGTGTAGAAATCGAGTGGGATCACGGTGATGGACGTGCCTCCAAAAACGCTGCAGCAGAAATGGCCAGAGGCTACACAATCGTTCATCCGCCCGCTTTGATTTCCCGGCACACGGAACGTGCCGCCATCGACATGACGATCACGGGAATCATCGGAAAGACGATGCTTGACGCATCTGCGCAAGCTGTTGAAGTCACCGACAATACCGTGCTCTATCGTATTGGCGCGTCCTATGGATGCCATAAGCTCATTCCCGACCCGCCACATTGGTCCGATAACGGGACGTGAAAAGCGATGAAACTGTTACCAATCATCTATTTTCTGGTGCTCTCCCCGCTGGCACAAGCGCAAATCAACATCGGCTTCTACAAGCAAGAAAAGAGCGGCCTAAGCCTCTATACGACAGCCCCACTGACCGCAATTCACAGGATTGCACTTTGTGCCGATCCGTCTGATAACCCGTCAGCTTGCCATTGGCTCAAACCAAATGAGTTCAAGCAAGCTGAAGCAGTGGATGATGTCATGGCAGAGCAGACAGTGATGCACTACCGCATGAGCAGGCACATCAGTCCTGGCATCAAGACAGGACAGGGTATCGCGATCATCAACGCTGAGCAGGTCAGGCGTTCGGCCAACAGCGGCTTCATCGCAATCGCTCAGCGCAAGCACTACAAGATTCTGATTTGTACGGGTGTTGAAGGAATCAACCTTAAGCTCCTCGATGGCCCGCGCAAGCTTCATAACCTGTATTTCTACCTCGGTTACGATACCCTTCCCACTTGTGAAAATACCGGGCCGGTCGACATCAAGGGCCAGTGAAGCGGAATATCAAATCACTACCAGACATTCAAGACGTGCTGAAAGCCTTCCTCGCCACAATCGCAACAACAGAAGATGCCTCATGGATTTTTTATGTTGTCGCTCTTATTCAGGTCTCTGTTGCAGTCCTTCATCTTTGCCAGCCCCTTGAAAACTGACGATCCAGCTCCACAGCAACACGTTCGCGCTCGTTGCGTACCGCCTGCGCGCCCTCAGCCAGGCCCTCCATCACGGTAAAGCGCAGGTCATGCAGACCGATGGTCGCCAGCGCCACCTTCAGATAGGGCGTAAGGAAATCCGGCTGCCGTGCCGACGCGCCGGTGAAGCGCCCGCCGGAGACCACCGCCACATGCACCGGCCGGTCACGCAGCAAGCCGACCTTGCCATCTGGGGTGATGGCAAAGGTCCGGCGCACCCGCACCACGTGATCGATCCAGGCCTTCAGGACCGAGGGCACGGTGTAATTGTGCATGGGCGTGCCGATCACTACCTGGTCGGCCTGCTCCAGCTCCTCAATGAGACGGTCCGAGAGGGTCAGCGTGCCCTGCCCCGCATCACTGCCCTCCAAGGCAACGGGGGAGCCCAGCGCATCGGCATAGGCAGCATCGACATGCGCAATGCCGCTGGCGTAGAGGTCGCGCAGGATGACCTGTGCCTGTGGATGCTGTGCGCCCATGCGCTCGACGATCTGGCGCGACAGCCACCAGGCATTCGAAGCCTCCTGCCGCGGCGAGGCAAGCAGATGCAGGATCTTCATGCGACACCTCCGATGGTCTTGCCGAAGCGCAGCGCGCCAGTCAGCATGCCCTGGCGGAAATAGAAGCGCTGTGCCAGCGCATTGGCCATGCCGGTATCGAGCACCAGGCGCACGCAACCGGCCTGGGCAGCGACCTCCTCCATCGCAGCCAGCAGCCGTTCGCCCCAGCGCTTGCCGCGCTCAGTACTGGCGGCCACCAGGTCATCGACATAAAGGAAAGGACCATAGACCAGGTTCTCCTGAAAGCGATAACCGGCGAGCGCAACGACCTTTCCCTGATCCCAGGCGGCCAGGATGCGGTAACTCTGCGGGATGGCGCGGCCGATGCGCTGCAGGAACTCGTCGCTGTCGCGCAGGTGCGGACGCAGTTCGTGCATCACGGGAAAACAGGCCAACTGGTCGGAGACTGTATCGGCGTGGCGAAGCGCGTCGTCGGCAAGATGCCAGTGAGGCACAGGTGTGATCTTGGAAACTTGGTCCATGGTAGAAGCTTCGATGCCATCAGAGTGAAAGGAGCTTCATCCTAATGAGCCGATGGCATAATCGGGAGATCCAAGAAATGACATTTCGACTGGTCCATGATTTCCCTGCCGCCCTCCTCCCTGATCCGCCTCGACAGCAACACCGGCGAAGCGTATTACCGCCAGATCTACGCACGCCTGCGCAGCGCCGTGGCTGACGGCCTGCTGCAGCCGGGTGACCGCATTCCCTCGGCACGGGCACTGGCGACTGAACTGGGATTGGCGCGGGGCACGGTGGAGGCCGCCTATTCCCTGCTGGCCGCAGAAGGCTACGTCGAGGCGCGTGGACAAGCCGGGACGGTCATTGCCGCCGGGGTCCGCCCGGTAGTGCAGGCAGCGGCCAGCAAGGCGACGGCGGCGCCTTCGCGGACATCGCCTGTGGCGGCGCGCTATCCTCTCCTGCCGGAAGAGGGACAGGCCGAACCCAAAGGCCCGCGTCCCTTCCAGATGGGCATCCCGGCGCTGGACGCCTTTCCGCGCAAGATCTGGGCACGCCTGGCTGCACGCGCAGCGCGGGCCACGCAAGCCGCCGACATGCTCTATCCCTCCCCGGCCGGACTGATGGCGCTGCGCACGGAGATTGCGCGCTACCTGCAGTTGTCACGCGGTATCGATTGCCGGGCCGAACAGGTCTTCGTCACCTCCGGCTATCGCGACAGCCTCAATCTGATCACCCGCACCCTCCTCCAGCCGGGCGACAAGATCTGGGTGGAAGATCCCGGCTACGCCCCGACCGCCGCCCTGCTGCGCGAAGCCGGCATGCAGCTGGCCGGCATACCGGTAGACGGCGACGGCATGCAGGTCGAGTACGGCCTGCGCCATGCAGCCCACGCACGCGCCGCCGTGGTCACGCCAGCGCATCAGAGCCCGACTTGCGTGGCCCTGTCGCTGCCGCGCCGCCTGGCCTTGCTGGAATGGGCGGCTCGCGAACAGGCCTGGATTGTGGAAGATGACTACGACGGCGAATACCGCTACGTCAGCCGGCCCCTGCCCGCACTCAAGAGCCTGGACCGCGAGGACCGCGTGCTCTATGCCGGCACCTTCAGCAAGGTGCTGTTCCCGGCCATTCGCCTGGCTTACCTGGTGGTGCCGCAATCTCAGGTGGAGTGCTTCCGACGCAGTGCGCAGCTCTTCTCCGGTGCCGCGCCAGCCCTGACGCAGCATATCGTCGCCGATTTCATGGCCGAGGGGCATTTTGCCCGCCATATCCAGCGCATGCGGCGCCTGTATGCCCAGCGCCGCACCATTGCCATCGCCGGTCTGGAAGGCGTATTGCATTCCCATGTACGGATTGATTCGCCGCCCGGCGGCATGCATCTGTTATTGCGTCTGCAGGGCCGCCGCTCGGACCGGCTGCTGGCCGACAAGATGCGCCAGCACGGCATGTTCAGCCGCGCCCTGTCGGAATGCCTGCTGGCACCGCGCCCCGGAGTGCCACCGATGATCATGCTCAGCTTCACCAACATCGACAGCCGCCGCCGTGCCGCCGAGCTGGCAAGGCGCATCCTGCCCCTGCTGGCACCGGCCTGACATGGACTAGTTCAAATCACCATTCTTGGCACTTATCGACTGGTCCATGCAGGTGCATGATGGCGACTTGTTTCCATCACATCCAGGAGCCAGTCCCCATGTCCGCCCGCATCGATCTCTACAAGAATGCCACCACCGCCTACGACGGCCTGCTGGCCGTGAACCGTCATCTCAAGCAATGCAGCCTGCCCGCCGACCTGGTGGAGCTGGTGTTTTTGCGGGTGTCGCTGATCAACGGATGCGCCTACTGCATCGACAAGCATTCGCGTGATCTTCTCAGCAGCGGCATGCCGGTCGACAAGCTGGTGCTGGTCCCGGTCTGGCAGGAAGCCCGCCCGCTCTTTACCCCGCGCGAGCAGGCCGCGCTGGCCTGGGCCGAAGTGGTCACGCGCATCGACCAGACGGCCGCGCCGGATGCGGATTACCAGGCCGTGATCCAGCACTTCACCGCACAGGAGTACAGCGAACTGACCATCGCCATCGCGCTGATGAATGCCATGAACCGGCTGGCCATTCCCGGCCGCATGCAGCCACAGGCAGCGCGCGCCTGAGACGCTGGTGCGGGCGAGCCTCAGGCCGACTTCAACGCCGCTACCAGCGTGCGCAGCGCACTCTGCAGGCGCGGCTCCTTGAGCCGGGCATGCAGCCTTACCTGGGCCAGCGGCAGCTTGGGCAAGCCCAGGCGCTCGCCCACGTCCACCGCGCCGGGCGGTGCGCTGCGGTGGAGCAGCGCCGACACCGCCAGGCCCGCACTGACCGCCGCCCCCACGGCCAGAATGCCGCCACCGACGAAGACCTCCACCCACGGGATCCCCGCCGCATCGAGCCGCCGCAAGGACAGCTCGCGGATGCGGCAGGCCGAGGAAAACGTCGCCACCCGCAAGGCCGGACCGGCCCAGCATTGCGCATCGGGATGGGCGAACCAGCCGATGCGCTCTTCCATGACCAGCTTGCCGCCCTTGTCCTGCGGTTCGCGGCGCACGATGACGGCATCGAGCTCGCCGCGCTCATAGGCCGGCATCAGGTCATGCGAAGAACCCACGCGCACTTCCACCACCACGCCCGGATCGAGCGCATGCACCTGCGCCAGCGCACGCGGCAAGGTGGCACCGGCCACATGGTCGCTGATGCCGACCGAGAAGCGGACCGGCCCCTGGTCCAGCTGTTCCAGCGCGCGTTCATGCGCGGCCAGCAGGCTGCGTGCGGCCGGCAGGAACTGCTGCCCTTCGGCCGACAGGCGTACCTGGCGCGGCGTGCGTTCCAGCAGGCGACGGCCCAAGCGCTGCTCCAGTTTCTTGAGCTTGAAGCTGATGGCCGATTGCGTGCTGTCCAGCGCTTCGGCCGCACGGGTGAAGCTTTGCAGGTCGGCGGCCAGGACGAAAGCCTGGACGGCGTCCAGATCCAGCGGTTTATCCATGCTGAAGAGGCCTCATGGTCCAAAATCCATGATGATGAATTTCAATCATTGAAATCATCAATCAGTGGTTTTTCAAATGATTGCGCCAGCATAGCATGCAAGGCATGGAGAGAAAGCGCTCCGCCATTTCAATCACCCGCAAGGAGAACATCATGCCCCTGGTCCGCATTTCCGTATTGCGCGGCAAGTCCCGCAGCTATCGCCGCGCCATCGCCGACAACATCTACGAAGCCCTGCGCGAGAGTTTCAACGTCCCCGAGGACGACCGCTTCATGGTCATCACCGAGCATGATCCGGAAGACCTGGTCTTCAGCCGCAGCTACATGGGCATGGCGCGTACCGATGATTTCGTGCTGATCCAGCTGACGGTCAGCAATACCCGCACCCAGGCGCAGAAGAATGCGCTCTACGCCGCCATCGTGGAGCGCCTGCAGCAGAATCCCGGCATCGGGCCGGATGACGTGATGATCAGCCTGGTTGAAGGCGACAAGGGCAACTGGTCATTCGGGCGCGGGCTGGCACAGTACGTGATGTAGCACGCACCGGCTGCAGGCCGCGCTGCGGCCTGCTAGGATGTCGCTCATCGTCATCACTGCGCGGCTACCGCGCCTCTTCCATGCCTCCTGCGACATCCTGCCTGCGGCAGCCTTTGCGACACCTCACCCGTGGCCTGGCGGTCGTGCTGCTGGCGGCCGGGCTGACTGCCTGCTCTTCCTCCAGCAAGTACTACGATCCCAACAAGAGCAATCGCACCGAGACGGGGTTTCGCAACAACTACCCGCAACCCGAACGCGGTTCCCTCTTGAAATGGCAGTGGGAGCGCCTGACCCAGGGCCTGCCCAAGCCGCCCGAAAACAATTACCAGTTTCCCGTCGTCAAGCCTGACCTCGCCTGGCTGAAGGCCAACCACGGCAGTCCCAGCGTGACCTGGATCGGCCATGCCACGGCGCTGGTGCAACTGGGGGGCAAGAACGTGCTGACCGATCCGATGTTCTCGCAGCGGGCCTCGCCCTTCTCTTTCATCGGACCGTCGCGCAAGGTGCCGCTGCCGGTACAGATCAGCGAGCTGCCGCATATCGACGTGGTGGTGATCTCGCACAACCACTACGACCACCTGGACCGGGCGAGCGTGGAGCAACTGAATCTTCAGGCAGGCGGGCCGCCGCTGTTCCTGGTGCCGCTGGGGGTGCGTGACTGGTTCCTGGCGCTGGGCATCACCAACGTGAAGGAAATGGACTGGTGGGACAAGACCGTGATGGACAATCTGGACATCTACTTCGTCCCGGCCACGCACTGGTCGGCGCGTGGCGTGTTTGACCGTTCAGAGACCTTGTGGGGTGGCTGGGTCATCCAGGCGGCGGCGCAGCAAGCGGGTGCCGAGCCCTTCTCGGTCTATTTTGCGGGGGATACCGGCTATTCGAAGGACTTCCGCGACATCGGCGAACGCTTCGGCCGATTCGATTTGGCGCTCATCCCCATCGGGGCCTACGCGCCGCGCTGGTTCATGCAGAACCAGCACGTGGACCCGGCGCAGGCCGTATTGATCCATGAGGACGTGCGGGCCAAGCGATCGGTCGCCATTCACTGGGGTACCTTCGAGTTGGCCGACGATCCGCTCGACGAGCCGCCCAAGGAACTGGCCAAGGCCCTGCGTGAAGCCGGGCTGCCGCAGGAGCAGTTTGTTGCGCTCAAGCATGGGGAGACGCTCAAGCTGGATCAGTGAATCGGGAATGCATCAACAACAAAGCCCGCATCGTTTCCGATGCGGGCCTTGGGAAGCATGCGATAGCGAAAACGCGCTACGGCTGCAGTGCGAACCGGGCTGAACTGATTACAGCTTGGAAGCGATCAGCTTGCCCAGGCGCTCCACACCGGCGCGGATCTGCTCCGGCGGCACGGTCACGAAGGACAGGCGCAGCGTATTCTTCTGCGCCACGTTGGCGTAGAACGGTGCGCCGGGGACGAAGGCGACCTTCTCCTGTTCCACTGCTTCGTTCAACAGCGCGCTGGCGTCCAGGTGTTCGGGCAGCGTCACCCAGATGAACATGCCGCCTTCCGGCTTGCTCCAGCTGCAGCTGGCCGGGAAGTACTGTTGCAGCGCGTCCAGCATGGCCTGGCACTGGTCGCCATAGAGCTTGCGGATGGTCGGCACGTGCTGGTCCAGGAAACCATCCTTGATGGCTTCGTACACCACCATCTGGGTCAGTTGCGCAGTGTGCAGGTCGGTGGCTTGCTTGGCCTGCTCCATCTTCAGGATCAGCGGACGCGGCGCCACCACGTAGCCCAGGCGGATGCCGGGGGTGAGCACCTTGGAGAAGGAACCCATGTAGATCACGCCCGACGGATTCATCGACAGCATCTTGGGCAGCGGCGCATTCTGATAGCTCAGGGCACCGTAGGGATCATCCTCGATCAGCGGCAGGCCCAGGCGGGCACAGGTTTCCACCAGCTTGAAGCGGCGCTCGGTGGGCAGGGTGCGGCCGGTCGGGTTCTGGAAATTGGGCAGCGAATACAGCATGCGCGCGCCACCGGCGATGGCTTCGATGGTCTCGGGTTGCAGGCCGAATTCGTCGCTGGGCACCGACTCGAACTTGGCACCATACAGCGAGAAAGCCTGCAGTGCGCCCAGATAACTCGGGGTCTCGACCAGCACCTTGCTGCCTTCGTCGATCATGACCTTGCCCAGCAGGTCCAGGCCTTGCTGCGATCCGGAGACCATCAGCACCTGTTCGGCGGTGATCTGTGCGCCATCGGTGGACAGCGATGCGGCGATCCATTCACGCAGCGGCAGGTAGCCATCGGTGGGGCCGTATTGCAGGGCCATCTTGCCTTGCTGGCTCAGCACGCGGTCGAAGGCGGTCTTCATGTGCTCGACCGGGAAGGTCAGCGGCGACGGCAGGCCACCGGCGAAGGAGGTGATGTCGGGACGCATCGTCACCTTCAGGATTTCGCGGATGGCCGAGCTCTTCATGGCTTCGGCGCGCTGGGAGAACTGCCACTGCAGCGGTGCGGGATTTTCGAGTTTCATACGGGTCGTTCAGTCTGTGTTCGGTGTGTAGGGTCGTGCGGCCGGGCGGCTCATGTGGCCGCCACAGCCCTGTCATGCAAGGCGATCAGGCGATCTCGGCGATCATCTCGATCTCGACGCAAGCGCCCATGGGCAACTGCGCCACGCCGAAGGCGGAACGGGCGTGCTTGCCGGCGTCGCCGAAGACTTCGCCGATCAGTTCGGAAGCGCCATTGGTCACCAGGTGGTGTTCGGTGAATTCGCCGGTCGAATTGACCAGGCTCATCAGCTTGACGATGCGCTTGACGCGGGTCAGGTCGCCGCCACAGGCTGCCTGCAGGGTGGCAATCAGGTCCACCGCCACGGCGCGCGCGGCCAGCTTGGCGTCGTCGGTGCCGATGTCGCGTCCCAGCTGGCCGACCCATACCTTGCCATCCTTCTTGGCCAGGTGGCCGGAGAGGAAGACGGTATTGCCGGTTTGTGCATACATCACATAGGCTGCTGCCGGGGTGGCCACGGCGGGCAGTTCGATGTTCAGTGCTTTCAGCTTTTCATAGACGGACATGCGGTACTCCCTGTTGGACAGCGCCCGCTTGCGGCCAAAAGGCAAATGGCTCGCGCGTTGCGCGTTGACAAAATGTGAAAAAACAAGTGTTCGATTATCTCAAAAAACAGCCGCTTTAGCCCGTACCAGCTGAACTATTTCGGCTCGCAAACCCGGTCAGAGCTGCGTCAGCGGCTTGCCGCACCCTGCCTGCGCGGCCTTCAGCGGCGCACCGCCATGCGGCGGCCGATAGCGACCACCACGATCACGGCCAGGGCAAAGAGCATGTTGCTCGCATCCAGCGCTTCATGGGCGATCACCGCCGCGCCCAGCAGGCTCATGAAAGGTTGCAACAATTGCACCTGCCCCACCCGGGCGATGCCGCCCAGGGCCAGGCCCTTGTACCAGAAGAAAAAGCCGATGAACATCGAGAACAGCGATACGTAGGCAAAGGCCAGCCAGGCGGGCGACGAGGCCGTCACGCCGTATTGCCAGCCCAGCCACACCGACACCGGCAGCATCACCGGCAAGGCCACCACCAGCGCCCAGGCGATGACGTTCTGGCCGCCCATGGTCTGCGCCAGGCGTCCGCCTTCGGCATAGCCCATGGCCGCAGTGACCACGGCGGCAAACAGCGCGAAATCAGCCAGATGGAAACTGCCGCCCCCCTCGCGCAGGGCAAAGGCGATCACGATGCCGGAGCCCGCCAGCGCGGCCAGCCAGAAACCTTTCGAAGGCCGCTCACCGAAGCGCAGCGCGCCGAACAGGGCGGTGGCCAGCGGCAGGAGGCCGACCACCACGGCACCATGCGCGGCCGGGACATAACGCATCGCAATTGAGGAAAACAGCGGAAAGCCCACCACCACCCCCAGGGCGGTGATGACGAGGCCGCGCAATTGCTGTCGCGTCGGGCGCGGGGCCTTGATCCAGGCCAGCAGCGCCAGTGCGCAGACCCCTGCCACGACCGCGCGGCCGAACGCCACGAAGGCCGGGTTGAGCTCGGCCACCGCAATGCGCGTGAAGGGCAGCGTGAGGCTGAAGATGGCCACGCCGATCAGGCCCAGCCACATGCCGCGGCTTTCGTGACGGGCCGTGCCGGCGCCGGGCGCTGTTGCGGGGTGGCTGGTCTTGCTGCTGGCTTGCATGAGGGTCCCCTGTGTTCAAAACGCGTTATTGATATAAATGATTTCCATGTTCTGCCGCTGCTACAGCCAGATCGCCAGCGCCGAATAGAGTGTCAGCAGGATCATGACTGCCGCAAAGATCGCGCGCCACCGGGGCTGTTCAAGATAGCGCCGCAAGAGCGCACCGGCACCGGCCCACACCGACACGCAAGGCAGGTTGATGGCACAGAACACCGCACAGTAGATCAGGATGGCCAGCCATCCGGACTGCTTATGCAACAACGGCATGAAGGCCGAGGCGCCGGTGATGGCCATCACCCAGGCCTTGGGATTGGCGAACTGGAACATGGCGGCCGCCCGGAACGACATCGGCCGCACCGCCCGCTCACCCGCCCCGGAGACGGCCATGCGGCGCAACTGCCAGGCCAGGTAGAGCAGATAAGCGCAGCCCAGCGCCTTCAGCAGCAGCACAACTTGGGGCAGCGCCACCACCAGCTCGCCTATACCGAATGCGCATATGGCCAGCAGCACGCCGAAGCCGAAGGTAATGCCCAGCATGTGCGGCAGCGAGCGACGAAAGCCGAACCAGATGCCCGAGGAGGTCAGCATGATGTTGTTCGGCCCCGGCGTGATGGAGGAGACGAAGGCAAATGACATCAGCGGCAGCAAGGCTTCGATCATGCGTTTCTCCTTTGCGCGGCCTGCGCCAGCGACACCACCTGGGCCGGCGCCAGCAGTGCATCGGCGGCCGCACTGGGGCGCGCCAGTACACCGGCAAACACGTCATGGTCGACATTGCCGCCGGACAGCGTGACGCCGATCTTCTTGCCGCGCAGCCGCGTGCGCAGTTGCAGGGCGGCCGCCAGCGCACAGGCCCCCGCGCCTTCGGCCACGTTGTGGGTGGCGATGAAGGCCAGCTTCATGGCGTCCATCACTTCGTCATCGGTCACCGCGACGACCTCGTCGACCTCGGAAAGCATCACGTCCAGCGACGCCTGGTCCGGTACGCGACAGGCGACGCCATCGGCGATGCAGGTCGAGACCGGTGCCTCGATCTTGCGGCCCGCTTCGAACGAGAGCTTGTAGGCCAGCGCATGCGCCGAGACCACGCCGATGATGCGCGTCTTGAGCCCCAGTGCATTGCGGGCCGCGACCGCACCGCACATGCCCGAGCCCTGGCCGATGGGCACCAGCACCACGTCCAGCGCGGGCTGGGCGGCGAACAATTCCATCCAGTAGGTCGACACGCCCGCCACCAGGTCGCGATGGAAGGAAGGGATCATGTGCAGCTGCTGCTCGCAGGCCAGGCGCTGGGCGTGCTCGCGGCTATCCTGGAATTCGCGACCGTGTTCGATCAGGTCGACGCCGAGGGCGCGCATGGCGGCGTTCTTCTCGCGGCTGTTGCCCTCGGGCACGACGATGGTGGCGGGAATGCCGAAGCGGCGCGCCGACAATCCGACCGACTGGCCGTGATTGCCGCGTGTAGCGGAAATGACGCCGGACAGTTGCGGCTGCTGCCGGGCCAGGTGATGCAGATAGACCATGCCGCCTCGCACCTTGAAGGCGCCGGTCGGTGCGTGATTCTCATGCTTGACCCAGACCTCGGCACCCAGTGCCTGGTTCAGCAGCGGCCAGCACAGTTGCGGGGTCGGGGCCATGCCGGCATAGACGATGCCGGCCGCCTGCTCGATCTCGCCCAGGCCGGGCAACAGTTCGCTGGCGGTGCGCGGGGCTTGGCTGGCTTGGATGGACAGGCTGGTCATGACAATGGTCTCCTCGAAAAGATGCGAAACAAGAGCACTGATCAACGTGTCACCCGGCACTTTGTCGCCAGGCCACTTACTCTTGCATTGGCTGACATCCTAGCCGACAATACCAGTACAGTACCTATACACTTTTCCAAATAGTTTCAAACATTGTCACGGTAAAATGACCAATACAGTTAAGCATCTGCGCAGCATCCCGGGCAAGACAGTTCCCGCTGACGCCGCCCTCCCCGGCTGGCCGATGCTGGTGCGCGAGAGCGGAGAATCGCTGGTGGACCAGATCGTGCGCGGCGTGCGCGCCCGCATCGACGACAAGCTCCTGCGCGGCGGTGCACGCATGCCCTCGATCCGGCAGTTTGCGGATGCCCACGAGATCTCGCGCTTTACCGTGGTGGAAGCCTTTGACCGACTGGTGGCCCAGGGTTATCTGGAGTCACGCCGGGGCTCGGGCTTCTTCGTCAAGGAACGGGTGGCCGTCGCCAATGGTTACGGCAACCTGGCGGCCCAGGCCGAAGCGGTGGCCGAGGCCGAACGCGGGCTGGATGTGGTCTGGCTGGTGCGCAACATGTTCCGCCAGATGCCGCCGCACAAGATGCCCGGTGGCGGCCTGCTGCCGCCGGATTGGCTCGATGGCGAGCTGATCGCCAACGCCCTGCGCGCCATCAGCCGCGACAATCCTTCGCTGCTGCTGGGTTATGGGACGCCGCTGGGCTTCCTGCCGCTGCGCCAGCAATTGCAGCTGAAACTGGCCGAGCTGGAAATCGCCGCCGCGCCCGACCAGTTCGTGCTGACCACCGGCGTGACGCAAGCCATCGATACCGTGGCACGCCACTTCCTGCGGCCGGGCGACGTGATCTTCGTGGATGATCCGGCCTGGTTCCTGATGTTCGGTTCCTTTGCTGCACTGGGGGCCAAGATCGTCGGCATTCCGCGCCTGGCCGATGGCCCGGACATCGCCCAGCTGCGCGAACTGGCCGAGATCCACAAGCCCAAGCTGTACGTGATCAACTCGGTGCTGCACAACCCGACCTCGACCTCGCTGTCGGCCGCCAAGGCTTTTCAGGTGTTGCGCATCGCCGAGGAACATGACTTCATCATCGTCGAGGACGACATCTATTGCGACATGCATCCGGGTTCCGCCGTGCAGGCGGCCACCCGTATTGCGGCACTGGACCAGCTGCAGCGGGTGATCTATCTGGGGGGATTTTCCAAGACGCTCTCGGCCAACCTGCGCGTGGGCTTCATCGCCACCTCGGCCGAACTGGCGCGCAGCCTGGCTGACCGCAAGCTGCTCTCGACGCTCACTACCGGCGAAATCGGTGAACGGGTGGCCTACCGGGTGCTCTCCGAAGGGCATTACCGCAAGCATGCGGAACGCCTGCGCGCGCGCTTGAACGGTGCGCGCGACAAGGTCATGCGCCAGCTGGAACGCATGGGCATGGAAGTGGGTGATCCGCCGCCCTGCGGCATGTTCCTGTGGGTCGATACCGGGCGCGATACCAACGTCATGACCGAAGAAGCGATGGAACAGGGATTCCTGCTGGCACCGGGCAGCCTGTTCTCGCCTGCGCAACTGCCTTCCACCCGCATGCGCATCAACGTCGCCGGGATGTCCGACCCCGGCATCTGGCGCTTCCTGGAAAAGGCGATGGACCGCTGACCATCGCCCTGTTCCCGCACGCAGCCCCGCTTCAGCTCATCGTCACATCACATCAGGCAGTGACCAGGTGGATGCGGGCAATTTCCTGGTTGCTGGCGTTGTAGAAGGCATAGTCGGTCGTGCCGGGGAAGTAGACGTAATGGTCCGAGCCGTTGGCCATGATCTGCAAGCTCTCGGAAGTACTCATCTTGACCGTGAGGATCTTCGAGATGCCGCTGCCGGCCATGCCCATCTGACGCACATCGTCGGCCGTGATGATCACGTTCGTACCGCTGCCGGCACTGACGTCCAGTGTGGTGATGCCGGTGACCTTGCTGGAGAAGTTGCTCAGGTTCAGTGACGCCCCCAGGTCCGCAAAGTGCAGCGTCGTGACCCCTGCGCCACCGCTGATGCTGTTGATGTTGGAGGTCCCGGTGGTCTGGTTGACCATGTCGCTCTGGGCCCCGGCCGAACTGTGCGAACCGGCGCTGACATTGATCAGGTTGCTGCCGCTGCCGACCTTCACCGAATTGTGGCCGCCATCGACCACGTTGAACACATCAGTGCCCGAACTCGCGCCACCGCCGCTCAGTACGTTGGTGGTAGCCGTGCCGCGTGCCGACAGCACGTTGGCCGCGCTGTTGCCGGTCAGCGTGCTGTCCACGTTGGCACTGCCTTCCAGATTGGCAATGCCGACATAGCTGTCGCCGCTGGCGTCGCCGCCGCTGCCCCCCGCACCCGACACCAGGCTGGCCGTGATCGCGCTGCCGGTCGAATACAGGTAGCTGACCGTATCGCTGCCCCCTGCCCCGCCGTTGAAGACGTTGGCCGCGCTGTTGGCGTAGAAGGTATCGCTGCCGGCGCTGCCGG
>NZ_DBIC01000037.1:0-17476 GCF_002296545.1 Herbaspirillum sp. UBA812
GCACGATGGCGGGCAGGCCGCGCGCGGCGCACTCCAGGGCTGCAGTCAGGCCGATGGGACCGGCACCGATGATGACCACCGGGTGGCGCTGCGGCTGGCCGCTGCGCTGCTCATCCGAGGGTTGATAGGCGAAACGGGGATAGGTGTAGGTGCTTTGCATGGGTGTCTCCTTGGGATCATCGGGGGGATGGCGCTGTCAATTTTTTATCGGATCAGTGACCGGCTGCCGTGAATTCCTGCACATGCATCCAGGCGGCATGCTTCGGTGCGCGGCGGGTGCGTGACCATTCGTCCAGCATGTCCCATTTGACTTCGTCCAGCCGCTGCAGCTGCTGCGGACTGGCGCAATCGGCAGCAAGTTCGACGCGGTGGCCGCTGGGATCGAAGAAATAGATGGATTTGAAAATGGTGTGATCAGTGATGCCCACCACCTCGATGCCATCGTCCTGCAGGCGCTGCATGACCTCCCTGAGGGTGGCCTCGCTGTCCACCTTGAAGGCAATGTGCTGCACCCAGGCCGGGGTATTGGTGTCGCGCCCCATGGGCGGTGAATTCGGAATCTCGAAGAAGGCCAGCACATTGCCCTGCCCGGCATCGAGGAAGATGTGCATGTAGGGATCGGGGGCCTTGGTCGAGGGTACCTGGTCTTCGGCGATGGCCAGGATGAAATCCATGTTCAGATATTTCTGATACCAGAGCACGGTTTCTCTGGCGTCCTTGCAGCGGTAGGCAACGTGATGGATGCGATCGATCTTCATGGCAGTCTCCTTGAGGGCTTCGTCTTTGCGTTTGAATTGGTAACGGCTGTTACTATATTGACGAGGCTCGCTCAGGGTCAACGTGCGGCAGGGGCAGGAAGGTCCTCGCGTGCAGGCTTATTGATGTGGATCAAGCGTGCCGCTACCCTGTCGACTTGGTAACGTCTGTTACCATATCGGAATGAAACTGCAAGATTTTTTCCCCTATCAACTGGCCCAGCTGGCCGAGGCGGTGAGCCGTTCGGTGGCGGAGGTCTATGCCGATCGCTTCGGCCTGAGCCGCGACGAATGGCGCATCCTGGCGGCCCTGGCCGAAGAGGGCCAGATGCAGGCCAGTGATCTGGTGCCCCATACTTCACTGGACAAGATGCAGGTCAGCCGCGCGCTGGCGCGCATGGAACAGGATGGCCTGGTGCTGCGCCAGCCCAGCCCGGATGACGCCCGCGCGCGCATCGTCAAGCCCACGGCCCAAGGGCGCAAGCTGTACCGCAAGATCGTGCCGATGGTGGAAGAGCGCGAAGCCCATCTCCTGCAAGCGCTGAGCTGCAGCGAACGCGAGGCCTTGATGCGCGCCATGGAAAAGATCCGGAAACGCGCCTTGCGCGTGATGGACGACGCCGATTGAGGCTTGTCGGTGCCTGGCTGACGCCATTCTGCGGGGGCCTCCGATAACGCGATGCAGGCGAACGGTCTACCTTGTGATTTCAAGGAGACCACCATGAACCAGCCTGACCATACTGACCGGCATGACATTGAACGTGACGAGAACCAGCCACGACGCCCCAAGGAAGGGGCCACGCAGACTCATTTCGAGAAAGAGCCCGAGGGCCATGAAGGTACGCTCGGTGGACAGCCGCCACTGAACGCCCCGGCCGGCATCCAGCGGATGGGACGGGGCGGCGTGCTGGTGGAGAAAAGCCCGAATGCCGCCGACGATGAGCGGCAAGAGCAGAAGCCGGAGTAAGGTTCTACATTCCTGACTAGGCCGACCAGGCCAGCATCGGCTTCCGGCCAATGAATTCGCGGAAGACTGCCCTGTCCCGCCCCGTGTCCTTGGCTTGGTAGAGCGCCTTGTCGGCGCTTTCGACCAGTTCGCGCGGTTGATAGGAGAAGCCTTCCGCAGACGTGATGGATGTGATGCCGATGCTGACCGTGACCCAGCCCTTCCCGCTGGTCGCGTGCGGAATACCCATGGCCCTGACGGCCGCACCGATTCGTTCCGCCACCACGATGGCACCGGCACTGCCGCATTCCGGCAGCAGGACGGAAAATTCTTCGCCACCGTAACGCGCCACCGTATCGATCTCACGCTGCGCCGCGCCGGAGATGGCCGCGGCGATGTTGCGCAGGCAGACATCGCCCACCACATGGCCATAGTGATCGTTGTATTGCTTGAAGTGATCAACGTCGATCATGAGCAGTGAGAACGCCCCGCCCACGCGTGCGAAACGCGCCGCTTCCGCCTCCAGCAATTCATCGAAATGACGGCGATTGATGGCACCGGTCAGCCCGTCACGGCGCGACTGTTTCTGCAGCAATTCGAACATGGTTTCCAGCTCGGCTTGTGCCCGCATTGCTTCGGCTTGCGCGCGCTCCCTCAGCGCTACCTGCGCGACCATCTTGTTGCCGCCGTACCAGATGGCGAGCAGCAGCAAGGTAATCCCCAGCGCGCGCGCGATGAGGTGCCGGGTCCAGCTCTGCAGGACCTCATTCTCCGACACGGCAACGATGACGAAAAGCGGGTAATTGCCGAGATGCTTGAAGCCATGGATGCGCGTCACATCGTCCTGACGGGAACGTATCGTGACCTGGCCGGCGTCTGCAGTGCTGATGTATTGCCGGAACAAGGGCGATTGCGCCAGCGACTTGCCCATTGAGTCGGTCAGCAGCGGACGGCGGTACAACACGGTGCCCTCATTGGTCCCGAACAGGATGGCCCCTTGCTGTCCGATATCGAACTTGTGATAGAAGCGCTCGAAGAACTGGATGTCCAGCGTGGCCAGCGCCACGCCACCGAACGAGCCGTCGGGCTTGTTGATGCGGCGGCTCATGGTGAGCACCCAGTGGCCGGTGGACTTGCTGCGGATGGGCTTGCCGATGAAGGGAGAATCGAGGCGGTGGGTCTGGTGGTGCCGGAAATAGTCGCGGTCGCTGTTGTTGAAGCGCGTCTCCAGGACCGGCTGCGAGGAGGCCAGCCACTTCCCTTTTTCGTCATAGATGAACAGGCCAGCCAGTTGCGGCACCTCGCCGACGGTTCGCACCAGAAAGTTGTGCAGCCGCTCATTGCCGGCCACGGCGCGGGGCTTGCCCGGTACCTGCTCCATCACGGCCTTGAGGACGATGTCGACTTCATCCAGCGCCTGGTCGGCGTGCTGGGACAGCGCCAGCGCCATGTTGGCGGTGGCGCGGAAGGACTCCTCCATCTCGGCCGTGCGTTCATGCCAGCTGGTCCAGGCTTCCAGAATGATGATGATGATGCAGACGGCGGCCACGAAGCCCTTGGCCGCTCTGGACGCCACCTTGATCGGACACGCTTGCATGGTTCTCCCCTGAACGGTGACGTCTCGTGGCGCCATTATTGTTCGCACCGGCAGGCCTCGCCATCAGAGATTGCCTGAGAAGAGACGAGTCGTCTCCCGCTTGATGAGAAGGCGGGTCAGGATTATCCCGATGGTGTTGCGTCAACAAAGCGCGGTAAGGTCTGGGCAGAGGAGAAATGATGCTAAACAGTTTTGCAGAGGATATCGCTGGCAGATATGTATTGATCGTCAGGAAACTGGCCGAGATGGCCGGGGCCAATCTGATCGTCGGTGACCTCATCCGCAATGCCACCCGCAATTGCCTGGTGGGCATGCACGCGGCGGGCGCGGAATCGTTCGAGATCCGTCAATATCTGGGTGCGTTGATCGCCAGTCACATCCACGCCTTGCAAGTACACAGCGACCGCACGCTGGCGGCGTGGGTGCATGCGCGCAATCATATGGAATTCCTGCTCTTCATCGAGGAGCGGGAAGAACTGGCGTTGCGCGATGAGGCTGGTGCGGGTGCGGGGGGATTGATGCATTGATCCGTGATGGGCGCGAATGAACCAGGCATCACGCCAGGACATAAAAAAACCCGCTGACGTATCAGCGGGTTTTTCATTTTGGCGGAGAGAGGGGGATTCGAACCCCCGATAGGCTATTAACCTATACACGCTTTCCAGGCGTGCGACTTCAACCACTCATCCACCTCTCCTGGATTCGGGTTCGCACTCAGCGAAGCCATGCATTATAGCAAGCTTCTCGCCGAAGCCAAGTATTTTCTGCATCTTTTTCAAAAAGACCATGAAAAAACCGGCAGGACCCGGCGTCAATACGACAACGCCCTGCCCTGCCGGCTCGCTGTCACCGACTTGCGGCGACGACTTGAGTCTTACTGCGCTTCCTTCAGCTGATCGAGGATCGCCGGGTTTTCCAGCGTGGAAACGTCCTGGGTGATCGCCTCGCCCTTGGCCAGCACGCGCAGCAGACGGCGCATGATCTTGCCCGAGCGCGTCTTGGGCAGGTTGTCGCCGAAGCGGATTTCCTTGGGCTTGGCGATGGGGCCGATTTCCTTGGCCACCCAGTCACGCAATTCCTTGGCGATCTGCTTGGCTTCTTCACCGGTCGGGCGCGGGCGCTTCAACACTACGAAGGCGCAGATCGATTCGCCGGTGGTTTCATCCGGCTTGCCCACCACGGCCGCTTCAGCCACGATGCTGTTGGCCACCAGCGCCGATTCGATTTCCATGGTGCCCATGCGGTGACCCGACACGTTGAGCACATCATCGATACGGCCGGTGATGGTGAAGTAGCCGGTTTCCTTGTTGCGCACCGCGCCGTCGCCGGCGAGGTAGATGTTGCCACCCAGTTCTTCCGGGAAGTAACTCTTCTTGAAGCGTTCCGGATCATTCCAGATCGTGCGGATCATCGACGGCCACGGACGCTTGACCACCAGGATGCCGCCATTGCCATTGGGGATGTCGTTGCCGGTCTCGTCGACGATGGCCGCCGTGATGCCCGGCAGCGGCAGCGTGCACGAACCCGGCACCTGGGGCGTGGCACCCGGCAGCGGCGAAATCATGTGGCCGCCGGTCTCGGTCTGCCAGAAGGTATCGACGATGGGGCAGTTCTCGCGGCCGACGTTCTTGTAGTACCACATCCAGGCTTCCGGATTGATGGGCTCGCCCACCGAACCGAGGATGCGCAGCGAGGACAGGTCGTATTGCTTGGGATGGATCTTCTCATCCGCATCGGCCGCCTTGATCAGCGAACGGATCGCAGTGGGCGCGGTATAGAAAATGGTGGCCTTGTGGCGCGCCACCATGTCCCAGAAGCGGCCGGCGTTCGGATAGGTCGGCACGCCTTCAAAGACGATCTGGGTTGCACCCACGGCCAGCGGACCGTAAGCGATGTAAGTGTGGCCGGTGATCCAGCCGATGTCGGCGGTGCACCAGTAGACATCGTCGGGCTTGATGTCGAAGGTCCACTTCATGGTCAGCACGGCCCACAGCAGGTAGCCCGCCGACGAATGCTGCACGCCCTTGGGCTTGCCGGTGGAACCGGAGGTGTAGAGGATGAACAGCGGATGCTCGGCATCCACCCATTCCGGCTCGCAGGTGTCTGGCTGGTTCGCGACCACGTCGGAGAGCCAGAGGTCACGGCCTTCGACCCAGTTGATCTCGGCACCGGCGCGCTTGTAGACCACCACGTGCTTCAGGGTATCGCAGCCGCCCATGGCCAGGGCTTCGTCGACGATGGATTTCAAGGGCAGCTGCTTGCCCCCGCGCACCTGGTAGTCCGAGGTCAGCACGGCTACGGCACCGGCATCGATCACGCGCTCGTGCAGGGATTTGGCGGAGAAGCCGCCGAAGACCACCGAGTGTGTCGCGCCGATACGGGCACAGGCCTGCATGGCCGCCACGCCTTCGACCGACATGGGCATGTAGATGACCACGCGGTCGCCCTTCTTGATGCCCAGCGATTTGAGGCCATTGGCGAACTGGCAGACCTTCTGGTGCAGTTCGCGATAGGACACGCGGGTCACCTTGCCGTCGTCGGCTTCGAAGATGACGGCGGTTTTGTCGGCATTGCCGTTTTCCAGGTTGACGTCCAGGCAGTTGTACGAGACGTTCACCTGGCCATCGGCGAACCACTTGTAGAACGGGGCGTTGGATTCATCCAGGGTCTGGGTGAAGGGCTTGTGCCAGTTGAGGTTGTCCTTGGCCAGCTTGGCCCAGGTGCCTTCGTAGTCTTTCTCGAATTCGGCGTTCAGGGCCTGGTAGGCGTCCATGCCCGAAATGGCGGCGTGACGGGCCAGCTCGGCCGGGGGTGCGAATACGCGGTTCTCTTGCTTGAATGTCTCGATGTCTGCCACGGTAGTCTCCAGTAGGTTTGTTTTTGCTTTCCGCAAAACATAGGCCGTTTCACTTACTCAGTCCTTACACAAGCAGCGCCCCTGTCGGGCGGGAGGCCGCTTGCATCAGGGCTGGGCGGCGATGGCGCTGCCCTTGCGCCTGTTGCAGCGACGCGGGGGCCGGGTCGGCTGCATAGACGCTGACCTTCATATCGCTGCGATGTTCTCTGATGTTCAAGACAACATATTGGCATTCTGGCACAGGTCGATGTTTCCCGCAGGCACTGCGCACGCCGGATGCAGGGCAGGCCCCGGAAATGGGCCAAGGGCGTGTAGAATACGGCCCCAAATCCGGAGCCGGACAGTGAACGCAAACGCAGCTGCAGCGGCGCACCGGATATCGTCATCCTCAGCCAGAATCACGCGTAGCACGGACACCCATGAAAAACTCGTCGCCCCAGCCTCCCCGCAAGATCGGCATCCTGCCCAACCTGATTTTCATGAGCCGCTGGCTGCAGTTGCCGCTCTACCTGGGCCTGATCCTGGCACAGTGCGTCTACGTGTACCACTTCTGGGTCGAGCTGGTGGATCTGATCGGCGCGGCCATGGGCAGCGCCAGTTCGCTGGACCACATCCTGGATGCGGTCGCCATTCCCGGCGCCACCCGCCCCGAGAAGCTCAATGAACAAACCATCATGCTGGTGGTATTGGCCTTGATCGACGTGGTGATGATTTCCAACCTGCTGATCATGGTGATTGTGGGCGGATATGAAACCTTCGTCTCGCGCATGAACCTGGAAGGCCATCCGGACCAGCCCGAGTGGCTCTCGCATGTGAACGCTTCTGTCCTGAAGGTCAAGCTGGCCACGGCCATCATCGGGATCTCGTCGATCCACCTGCTCAAAACCTTCATCAATGCCAATCTGTATGACGCCAAGACGCTCATCGCCCAGACCGGCATCCATATCGCCTTCCTCTTGTCGGCCATGGCCATCGCGTATTGCGACCGGCTGATGGTGCATCCTTCCGAACCCTCCGACAAGCCGCACTGACTTTGCTTCATCCAAACCGAGAGAACCAGCCATGACCATCATCAAGCAAGACGATCTCATCGAATCCGTCGCCGCCGCGCTGCAGTACATCAGCTACTACCATCCGGCCGATTACATCCAGCATCTGGCCCGCGCCTACGAGACCGAGCAGAGCCCGGCCGCCAAGGATGCGATCGCCCAGATCCTGACCAACTCGCGCATGTGCGCCGAGGGCAAGCGCCCGATCTGCCAGGACACCGGCATCGTCAACGTCTTCCTGAAGATCGGCATGGGCGTGCGCTTCGAGGGCTTCTCGGGCTCGATTGCCGACGCCGTCAACGAAGGCGTGCGCCGTGGCTACTCGCACCCGGACAACGTGCTGCGCGCCTCCATCGTGGCCGACCCGCAGTTCGAGCGCAAGAACACCAAGGACAACACCCCGGCCGTAATCCACATGGAACTGGTGCCCGGCAACACCGTGGACGTGCAGATTGCCGCCAAGGGCGGTGGTTCCGAGAACAAGACCAAGTTCGTCATGCTCAATCCCTCCGACAACCTGGTGGACTGGGTCCTCAAGACGGTCCCGACCATGGGCGCCGGCTGGTGCCCGCCGGGCATGCTGGGCATCGGCATCGGCGGCACGGCCGAGAAGGCCATGCTGATGGCCAAGCAAGTGCTGATGGAAGACATCGACATGTACGAGCTGCTGAAGCGCGGCCCGCAGAACAAGACCGAAGAGCTGCGGATCGAGCTCTATGAGAAGGTCAACGCACTGGGCATCGGCGCACAGGGACTGGGCGGCCTGACCACCGTGCTGGATGTGAAGATCATGATGCACCCGACCCACGCGGCCTCCAAGCCCGTGGCGATGATCCCCAACTGTGCCGCAACCCGTCACGGCCACTTCGTGCTGGATGGCTCGGGCCCGGCCTACATGGAGCCGCCGTCGCTGTCGGATTGGCCGGAAGTGCACTGGGTGGCCGACACCGAGAAGTCCAAGCGCGTCAACCTGGATACCCTGACCAAGGAAGAAGTCGCCTCCTGGAAGCCGGGCCAGACCCTGCTCTTGAACGGCAAGATGCTGACCGGCCGCGATGCCGCCCACAAGCGCATCCAGGACATGCTGGCCAAGGGCGAGAAGCTGCCGGTGGACTTCACCAACCGCGTGATCTACTACGTCGGCCCGGTCGATCCGGTGCGCGACGAAGTGGTGGGTCCGGCTGGCCCGACCACCGCCACCCGCATGGACAAGTTCACCGACATGATGCTGGAACAGACCGGCCTGATCTCCATGATCGGCAAGTCCGAGCGCGGCCCGGCCGCCATCGAGGCGATCAAGAAGCACAAGTCGGCCTACCTGATGGCCGTGGGTGGTTCGGCCTACCTGGTGTCCAAGGCGATCAAGTCGGCCAAGGTGCTGGGCTTTGCCGACCTGGGCATGGAAGCGATCTACGAATTCGACGTCAAGGACATGCCGGTGACGGTGGCCGTGGACGCCAACGGCATCTCGGTGCACAACACCGGGCCGGCCGAATGGAAGGAAAAGATCGCCCAGAGCGTGTCCCTGTCCAAGATCCCCGTCACCACGGCCTGATTCGATTCCAGGCCGACCCCGTTGCAGGAGCGCGCGCAGCACCATGAATGAAGCCGTCAAGCAGGTCAGTGCGCCTTCTGCCGCCGGGTCCGACAGCAGTAGCCCGATGCCGGCCGCAGCCAACGCTGCGGTCGGCATTTTCGATTCCGGTATCGGCGGCTTGTCGGTGCTGCGGCACATTCATTCCGCCCTGCCCCGTGAACAGCTGATCTACTTCGCCGACTCCGGCTATGCACCCTATGGTGACAAGACCGAGGCGCAGATCGTGGAGCGCTCGCTGACCATCGCGTCCTTCTTGCTGGAGCAGGGAATCAAGGCCCTGGTGGTGGCCTGCAACACGGCCACGGCGGCGGCCATCCAGGCGATACGCGCGCGCTGGCCGCAACTGGTCGTGGTGGGCATCGAGCCCGGCCTCAAGCCTGCCGCCCAGCAAACCCGCAGCGGCACCGTCGGCGTGCTGGCCACCCGCAGTACCCTGGCCAGCCAGCGCTTTGCCTTGCTGCAGCAGCAGATGGAAGCCCGGTATCAGGTGCGCTACCTGCCCCAGGCTTGCGTGGGACTGGTGGACCTGATCGAGAAAGGCGAACTGTATTCGCCGGCCACGGTGCAATTGCTGGAGCGCTACCTGGGTCCGCTGCTGGAACAAGGGGCCGATACACTGGTGCTGGGCTGCACCCACTACCCCTTCGTGCGTCCAGCCATCGAAAGCGTCTGCCAGCGCCTGGCGGGGGGCATTCCGGACATCATCGATACCGGCCAGGCCGTGACCCGGCAACTGCAGCGCCTGCTGGCCACCGAAGGCCTGGAAGCGCAAGCAGCGACCGGTTCGCTGGCGGGCTTCACCACGGCCAGCCGCTCGACGCTGGAACAGGCTTTCCGGGGACTGCTCAAGCTTGATCCGCCGGTGCAGGCCTTGCAGCCGCAAACGGGCGGCTGACGCGGATGGGTAGGGTTGCGGAAAGAAATTTCAGGGCAATTGCCAATTTGCATTGAAATATGTTGCCATTCCCTGCAAGTGTTTGTATAATCTTTTGCTTACTTGATGACGGACGCGAGTCTGTCTGACAGTCGACGGTGGCTGTAGCTCAGTTGGTAGAGTCCAGGATTGTGATTCCTGTCGTCGTGGGTTCGAGTCCCATCAGCCACCCCAAAGATTCATGCAAAAAGCCCGGTCCTGGTGACCGGGCTTTTTGTTTTCAGAGTCCGCTTCCTTTACGTGGGAACTTCGAGTCGGACCATAGCCCTGCTTCCGGTAGCCGCTGCATAGCGCGCCAAGGTTCGCATGGATGGCATGCTGCGGCCGCTTTCCAAACGCGCGATCGCCGACTGCGACGTCTGCATCTTTTCCGCCAGTTCCTGCTGGCTAAGGCCGGCCCGCACACGCGCCGCGATCAACTCCTGCGCCAAGGCAAATTCGCCTGCCAGCAGATCGTATTCCTCGCGAACTGCAGCATTGGAGAGCAAATGCTTCTTCAGGGTAGCCAAGTCAGTCATTTTTCCATCCTCTTCATTCTGGTCAATGCGGTCTCGATGGCATGCCGATCAGTCTTTTGAGTCTTCTTCACAAAGACATGCAGCACCACAAGCCTGCGCTGCGAAACGCTCACATAGAGCGCCCTTGCAATCCGGTCACGCCCAGTCAAGCGCATTTCCCATAGCTTGCCCTCGATGGGACGCACATGAGGCATACCGACCGAATGCGGGCCAAATCGCTCCAACATTTCTGCGATGCGGAGAAAGCGTGCCTGCAGGTCGGCAGGCAGCCCAAGCAGCTCCGCATGAGCTTGCGGCAATAAATCGAGATGCCACATTCTTATTTTATCTCTTTTTTGATATATTTTGACGCATCATCCGCGACCAATGAATGATGAGTGGTCTCTGCAAAACCTCCGACATCTTGCGGCCGGACCAAGCAGTGCCCTAGTTGATCATCCCCGTCGAATACGCATACTTGATCAGCTCCGCATCCGTACTCAGGCCCAGCTTGCGCATGGCATTGTTCTTGTGGGTACTGATGGTGCTGGGCGTACGCGACAGGCGCACGCAGATTTCGCCCAAAGACTGCCCTTCCACGAACAGGCGCACCACTTCCAGTTCGCTCTGGGTCAATTCGCGCACCAGGCCGAAACCTTCACCCTGCGCCCAGCTCATCTCCAGCTCGCCACGCAGCGAGACCGGAAAATACAGCTGCTTGCTGCTCTGCGTGGCCAGGCAGGCATTGATCAGCTCGTCGGTCTTCTCGCGCTTGTTGATGACGGCAAATACGCCCATGCGATACAGGCGGCGGATCACCGCACCATTGTTCATCGCGGTGTAGACAATCACCTTGGTCGAGGGATGCTCGGTCTTCAAGCGCTTGACCAGCGCAAAACCATCCGACTCGTCGCTGTCATCGGCCGGCATGGCGAAGTCGGTAATGACGATTTCGCACGGCGAACGCTTCAGCGCACTGATCAGCGCCTCGCCATTCTCAACCTCCAGGTCGATGCGGATTTCCGGCAAACGCGCCAGCTCACCCCGAAGCGCTCCCAGCACGATGGGATGATCATCGGCAATGGCAACGTGCAGGACTTTCTTCAAATTCATGCTACCCCCAAATGGTTCAATTGACTGACAGGTGGCGACGCCGCGACATCATTGCCCTCGCTCATCCTCCCCTGGTTCGCCTCGACTTGCGGCCCTCGATTTGTCTGCATCGATGTCGACTCCCCGCCCAGGGCGATGCCGCAACGGCATCGCGAAAAATTCCACTCCTAGGAGATAGAGAAAATCTGGAGAAAATAGAAAGGAAACTGCGTTATTCCCACAAAAAATCGAATTAATTCGACGTGTCAATAGAAACTATTCTATCTACGGCTTATAGCGGAGATATCCAAAAGATATTTATCGAAAGGCTCGACATCGTTTGAAGTTCACCTGCGTTTTCACGCACCCTCTTCTTTGGTGTCTCACCTGCCTCGCTCGCTTCAGTCGCTTCACCTGTCACAGCACAATCTCACCAATAATCCTCGGTCACGAACTGTCCGCCCCCGGTGCGCCGCAATGGCGTCATCCCGCGCTCGCGCAGCAGCTCACGCACCTCGGTGACCATGTCCGGATTGCCGCAGGCCATCACGCGGCTGTGCTCGGGTGCCAGGGTCAGTCCGCTGGCCTGTTCCAGCCGGCCTTCCTTGAGCAGGGTAGTGATGCGTCCGGCCAGCCAGCCCGGCTCGTCCGGCAGAGCGGCATCACGCGTCACGCAGCGCAGCAGCTGCAGGCGCGCCGGCCACCCTTGCGCACGGGCCTGTCGCTGCAGGCGGGCGAAGGTCTCGGCGTAGGCCAGTTCCTCGCGCTGGCGCACCCCGTGCACCACCACCAGATCGCTGAACCGCTGCCACACCTCCGGCTGCTGCAGGATAGCGACATAAGGCCCCAGCCCGGTACCCGTGGCTAGCATCCACACCTGCCGGCCATCAACGAAACGGTCAGCCGTCATGAAGCCATAACTGAGCTTCTCGACCCAGACGGCATCGCCCGGCTGAAGCTGGTTCAGGCGCGATGTGAATTTTCCTTCAGGGACGATGATGGCGTAGTACTCCAGATAGTCGTCCCCTTCCGCCGAGGTGATGGAATAGGCACGCGAGACCACCTCGCCGTCGATCTCCAGTCCCAGGCGCGCGAACTGGCCTGCCGTGAAACGATAGCCGGCCGGGCGCGTGGTGCGGAAGCTCAACAGCTTGTCGGTCCAGCGATGTACCCATATCAGGCGCTCACAGGTCGCTTTTTCCGAATACGCATCAATACTCACACTGACACTGCTGCTCACTGCATTCTCCTTCGATGTGCTGCCAGATTGCCCGCGCGGCAACCACTGCCGGGGCATTACAATAGCGGGATGAACAGGAGCGAGGGCCATCCAGCCCTTGCTCCGGCACGACCGCAAGCGGCGGGGCAACGAACCAGTGTCACGAGAGACACCCGGGACGAACCGGACATGAAGCTTTCGCCGCCTGCACCGGCCAGGAACTATCCGCGCCGCGCGCGGGTCAGGCCTGAGTGGCGTGCGCCGCCAGCCCTCATCCTACCCGACTTGCCCCACGGCGCGTCAGGCTGGCCGCCTCAACCGACAACCGATGATGCAGTGAATCAATGACTTGGACCCGCAGCCTGGCCATCGCCTTTTTATTTTGCGCCGCCGACACCGCCCACGCCGCCTACAAGGTACAGATCGACGCACCCAAGCCGGTGCAGTCGCTGCTGAAGGATTTCCTGGACATTTCTCGCTATCAGGACCGCGACGACATCAGTGATGAACAGCTCAAGTTCATGATGGATACCGCCGGCGACCAGGTGCGCGAACTGACCTCCACCGAGGGCTATTTCACCCCGGTCACCAAGGTCAGCGCGCAGACCGAGGCCGGTGCCGAAGGCAAGCAGGCCGTACGCCGCATCACCATCAGCGTCGACCCCGGTCCACGCACCGAGATCAGTTCGGCCGAGGTCAGCGTCACCGGCGCAGCCGCCCGCGACGATCAGGCGACCGTGGCCCGCCTGCGCGAGGATTGGTCGCTGCCCGTCGGGCAGCCCTTCCGCCAGGAAGACTGGAACCGTGCCAAGAACGCCGGCCTGGAAAAGCTGCAGCAAAAGAAATACGCCGCCGCCCGCATCGCCAGCTCCGAGGCACGCGTCGATCCGGACGAACACCAGGCCGACCTGGCCGTGCGCTATGACAGCGGCCCGGCGTTCACGCTGGGCCCCTTGCAGATCACCGGCACGCGGCGCTATCCGGAAAGCATCATCCGCAACGTCAATCCGCTCACCGTGGGCGAGCCCTATGACGTTAATCGTCTGCTGGCCCTGCAGCGGCAGATCCAGAACACGCCGTATTTTTCCAATGCCATCGTGGCCATCGATGACGATCCCGAGCACCCCGAGCAAACGCCGGTGAAAGTGCAGGTCACCGAATTCCCGACCCAGCGCGTGCGTGCCGGTGTCGGCTACAGCACCGATACCGGTGCCCAGGTCGAAGGCCGCTATTCGCACTACAACGTGTTCAACAAGGCCTACGTTTTCGACAGCCAGCTGCGTCTGGAGCAGAAGCGCCAGTACGGCGTGCTGTCGCTGGCCATGCCGCCGGATGACAAGGCCTTCGTCAACAGCATCAACACTTCTTACGACCGTACCAAGCTCGAAGGCATCGACCTGCGCAGCCAGCAGGTCGGTTTCAAGCGGGCCCGCAACAGCGAGAACTACGACACCACCTACTCGCTCACCTACTACCGCGACGAGCTGAGTCAGGAAGATGGCAGCACCCTGCCCGCCAACACCATCGTCACGCCCGGCAAGCACCGTGCGCTGGTGCCGGGCTTCGCGTGGTCGCGCCGCAATGTGGATGATCCGATCTTCCCGCGTAAAGGCAATCTGCTGACGCTGGAAGCCGGCTTCGCCCTCAAGGGCTTGCTGACCGACCAGAGCTTCTCGCGCCTGTACGGGCGCTTCAAGCAGTTCGTCCCGGTCGGCAAGCGCGACATCGTGGTGCTGCGCGCCGAGCTGGGCGGGGTCTTCACCGCAGGCAGTGCCGGCGCGGTACCGCCCTCGCTGCTGTTCCGTACCGGCGGCAATGACTCGGTGCGCGGCTACAGTTACCAGAGCATCGGCAACGAGCAGAACGGCACCGTCTACCCGACCAAGTACCTGGCCGTGGGCAGCTCGGAATACCAGCGCTGGTTCAGCGAGAACTGGGGCGCGGCGGTGTTCTACGACGTCGGTGCCGCGGCCGACAACTGGAACAACAAGACCTTTTATCACGGGGTCGGCACCGGTGCGCGCTGGCGCAGCCCGGTCGGCACGCTCAATCTGGACCTGGCCTATGGCATCCAGAAGCGTCAGATACGGCCGCACATTTCGCTGGGCATCGCCTTCTAGCGCCCGGGCAGCATCCGCGCCGCCTCCCGATGAACTGAATTCGAATCACCCACCAGCATGAGCGAACCGCAACACGATCCGCAGCAAGCCCCCTCCGCACCGCCGCCGCGCCGTCGCGCCAGGCGCGGCCGCCGTATCGCCGCCTGGAGCGGTGGTACCGTGGCCCTGCTGGTGCTGGCGGCCGCCGGTGCCGCCCTGTATGCCACCCATACCGAGAGCGGGGCCCGCCTGCTCTGGAATACCGCCGTCAAGACGCTCGACGGCAAACTCTCCGGCCAATTGCTGGGCGGTACCGTGGCCGACGGTCTGCGTCTGCGCGATCTGCATTACCAGGATGAGAAGCGCATCCTCGACATCGACAGCGTGGATGCGCGCTGGCATCTGGCGCTGCTGCAACGCAGATTCAGTATCGATTACCTGCGCGTCGGCAAGGTGCGCCTGAACCAGCAACCCTCGCCGTCCGAACCGAGCAGCATGCCGGGCTCGCTGGAGATCCCGCTGGCGCTGGACATCCGCGAGATCAGTCTGGCCAGCCTCAGCCTGACCCAGGGCACCTCCACCACCGAACTGTCCAAACTGAAATTGCACGGCAACTCCGACGGCGTGCAGCACACGCTGGTGCTGGACAGCCTCACCACGCCGTTCGGTGACGCCACCGCCCTGCTGCACCTGAACGGCAAGCAGCCCTTCGCCATCGGCGGCGGGCTGGAACTGGCCGGTGCCTACCAATATGGCGAAAGCAAGGAGCAATACCAGCTGGCGGCGCAACTGTCGGGCTCTCTGCAGGAACTGGGCATCGCGCTCACCGCCGGCGGCGACAAGCTCAAGGGCCATGCCGACATCGTCGCCACGCCCTTTGCCAGCGTGCCGCTCAAACGCGCCAAGGTGGACCTGCAACACCTCAATCCGCAAGCCTTCAACGCCGCCGCACCAGCCGCCGACCTGAACCTGCGCGCCGACCTCGCGCCGCCCGCCGGCCTGGCCGCCGACGCACCGCTGCAAGTCGCCGGCCGCGTCGAGATCGACAACGCCCGTCCCGGCAGCCTGGACCAGCAACGCCTGCCGCTGCTCTCGGCCAGCGCCGACCTGAAACTGGACCTGCAGCAGCAAACCCTGTCGCGGCTGGAGATCCGTCTGCCGGAGCAAGGGCGCATCGAAGGCAGCGGCCAGTTCCGGCCCGGCAGCAGCGAGCCCGGCAAGCAGGAACCGCTGTCCGGACAGTTCAAGCTGCGCGTGAGCGATCTGGACCTGAACCAGCTGCATCGCCAGGTGCGCCCGACCCGGCTGTCCGGTCCGGTGGACCTCACGCTCGCTCCCGACGCCCAGCAAGTCCTCCTGACCCTGCAGGACAGCACGCTGAAGCTGCATGTGGACAGCGTGATCGGCCAAGATCGCGTGCAACTGCGCGAGGCCTCGCTGACGGCCGGCAAGTCGCGCCTGGAAACCTCCGGCACGCTGCAGACCGCCGCTGCCATGGAGTACGCCTTCAAGGGCCGCTTGGTGGACTTCGATCCGACCGCCGTGCTGCAGGCAGTGACGCCGCCGCCGGCCAGCACGGGCAAGGGTCGCAAACGTACCGCAGCAGCGGCTTCCAAACCGGTGCCGGCGCGCATCAACATGGATTTCAATGCCGCCGGTGCACTCTCGCCTGAGCTGAAGCTCAAGCTGGGCTTCCGCATTCATGACAGCACCTACGGCGCCCTGCCCATGAGCGGCCAGGGCGACATCAACCTGGCCGGCATGCGCCTCTTGCCCAGCCGCGCCAATGTACAGATCGCCGGCAATACGCTGGATCTGGACGGCAGCTTCGGCACCGCCCGCGACAAGCTCAAGCTCAAGGTCGATGCACCGCAACTGGCGCGCCTGGGCTATGGACTGGGCGGGCTGTTGCGGGTGGATGGCATCCTCAGCGGTACGCGCGAACGCCCCAACCTGCTGGCCAGTTTCCAGGCCGAGCAACTGGCCTTCGGCCCGCACAAGCTGCATCACCTGTCCGGCCAGAGCGAGTTGCACAGCAACCTGGCTGCCGGCGTGGCTTCGCCCGACAACCGCCTGGCCCTGAGCCTGGAAGGCGATGGCTACAGCGGCCCGCAAGCCGAACTGGCACGCCTGTCGCTCAAGCTCGATGGTACCTACGCCAGCCATACGCTGGCCCTGCAAGCCAAGGGCAAGCTGGCCGATCAGGTGCTGGACCTGAACCTGGCGGCGCACGGGAAAGTCACTGAAAAGACCCGTGGCAACTATGGCTGGGCCGGCAGTCTCGACCAGTTCAGCAACCAGGGCTTGCCGCGCATCGCCATGACCAGCCCGCTCACGCTGGACGCCTCGGCCGAGGGCATCGAGGCCGGCAGCACCCGCATCGAGATCGACCGCACCGCGCTGGATCTCAAGCGCCTGTCCTACCACCAGGGCCGTCTGGCTTCCGCCGGACAGGTACGCGCGCTGGATGTGGGCCGGGTGCTGGAACTGGTACAGCAGTTCACCGGCACGCCGCCGCCAGTCAAGACCGACCTGATGCTGGACAGCGAATGGGACTTCAACCTGGCCGAGACCGCCAGCGGCTATCTGCAGATCGCGCGCAAGTCAGGCGACGTGCGCGTGACCACCAGCGTCGGCGAAGCGGCCATGGGCCTGTCCGAACTGCAGCTGCGCAGCCAGTTCCAGGGCGAGCGCATGAACGTCACCGGCCGCGTCAACGCCGCCCGCATCGGCACGCTGGACCTCGGCGGAGATATCGGCCTGCGCCGCGTAGACACGCTTCTTGCGCTGGAGCCCGGATCGCCGCTGAACCTCAAAACCAGTCTCGCTATACC
>NZ_DBIC01000240.1:0-3540 GCF_002296545.1 Herbaspirillum sp. UBA812
TCCGCTCGGTCAGCATCGACCTGATCTACGGGCTGCCCAAGCAGAACGTGATGTCGATGTCGCGCACGCTGGCCAAGGTCATCGCCGCCAGCCCGGACCGCATCGCCGTCTACAACTATGCGCACATGCCGGCACTGTTCAAGACCCAGCGCCAGATCAAGGAAGAAGACCTGCCCAGCGCCGACAGCAAGCTGGACATGCTCTCGCTGTGCATCCGCCAGCTGACCGGCGCCGGTTACGTCTACATCGGCATGGATCACTTCGCCAAGCCGACCGACGACTTGGCCATCGCCCAGCAGCAGGGGCGCCTGCATCGGAACTTCCAGGGCTACTCCACCCATTCCGAGACCGACCTGGTCGCCTGCGGCGTCTCGGCCATCAGCGCCGTGGGCGGCAGCTACAGCCAGAATGAAAAGACCCTGGACGGCTATTACGCCCGTCTGGAAAATTCCACGCTGCCCATCGCCCGCGGCATCCAGCTGGGCATGGACGACGTGCTGCGCCGTTTGATCATCCAGCGGCTGATGTGCAATTTCGAGCTGTCGATCAATTCGCTGGAGATCGCCTATCCCATCGTCTTCCGCGAATACTTCGCACCGGAGATGGAAAAACTGAAGCAACTGGAAGAGGACGGCCTCATCAATATCGAACCCGAATGGATCACGGTCGAGCCCAAGGGCCGTCTGCTGATTCGCAACATCTGCATGGTGTTCGACCGCTACCTGACCCAGGACCGCGAAAAAGCCGCAAGCCAGAACAAGGACACACCACAGCGTTATTCGCAGACCGTGTGAGCGGGGCGCGTCGATGAACCTGCTGCCGATCTTCCTGGTAGGCCTGATGGGCAGCGTCCATTGCATCGGCATGTGCGGGGGCATCATCGGTGCGCTCAGTTCAGCCGCGCCGCCGCGCGCCCCGGCCGTCGCCGCCCCGGCGCTGGCCATGGCCGCAGCGCCGGGGCGTGCGGCGCATCGCATCATTCCCCTTCATGTCGCCGGCTCCGCCCAGATCCAGGCCTTCGGGCAGGATCTGGTGCGCGTGCTGGGCTACAACCTCGGTCGCCTGTCCAGCTACGCGCTGGCCGGCGCGCTGGCCGGTGGTATCGCCGCCGGACTGTTGCGCGGTGCCGATGTGCTGGGCTGGCTGGCACCGGCGCAGACGGTGGCCTACGTCATCACCAATCTTGTCCTGATCCTGCTGGGGCTGTACCTCACCCAGTGGTGGAGCGCCCTGTCCCGCATGGAGCAATGGGGTAGCGGTCTTTGGTCCCGACTGCGTCCCCATGCAGCGCGGCTGGTCCCAGTGGATACGCCGGTCAAGGCGCTGCTGCTGGGCAGCCTGTGGGGCTGGCTGCCGTGCGGGATGGTCTACAGTGCCTTGCTCACCGCCCTCATGGCCGGCAGCGCCGTGCAAGGGGCGCTGACCATGCTGGCCTTCGGGGCTGGCACCTTGCCGGTGCTGCTGGTGGCCGGCATGTCCGGTGCACGCTTGCGCCAGTTGGCTGCGCGCCCTTGGGTGCGGCGCAGCGCCGGCGTGATCGTCTTGGCCTTCGGGTTGTTGGGTTTGCTGCGTGCCGCCGAGATTGGCGGCCTGGGCATTGCGCGCGGCTGGATCGACGTGTTCTGCGTTAGCCCGGTGCACGGAGGATGAGCATGCACGACGACGGGAGTGATGCGGCGAACCTGTGTTTCCATTGCGGCCAGCCTGTGCCAGCGGGGGAGTCCTGGACGCTGGACATCGGTGGGCTCAACCGGACCCTGTGCTGCGTGGGCTGCCAGAGCGTGGCCCGGCTCATCGTCGAGAGCGGATGTGAAGATTTCTACCTGCGGCGGACCGTTCCCTCTGCCCGCATCGATCCAGAACACTTGCTGCCGCCAGAGCTGGCCCTGGTGGATCTGCCCGTGCAGACCGCCGAAGGTGAAGTTTCTGACGCAGGGGACCACGCGCAGGAACTGGTGCTTTCCATCGATGGCTTGCGCTGCGCCGCCTGCGTCTGGCTGATCGAGAAATACCTGGCCCGTCTGCCCGGTATCGACATGGCCGAACTCAACGTGGCCAGTGCGCGCCTGCATATCCGCCGCGATCCTGCGCGCTGTTCTACTTCCACCATCCTGCGCGGCCTGCATGGCCTGGGCTATACGGCCTATCCCTTCGATCCGCTGCGCCAGGGCGAGCAGGCGCGCCGCGCCGGCCGTCGCCTGTTCCGCCAGTTGTTCATCGCCGGGCTGTCGATGATGCAGGTGATGATGTATGCCATCCCGGTCTACATGACGCATGAAGGCATCGATCCCGACATGATGGCGCTGATGCGCTGGGCCAGTCTGTTCCTGACCATTCCGGCGGTGTTCTATTCGGCCTTGCCGTTCTTTACCGGTGCCTGGGCGGGGCTGCGGGCGCGTGCGCCCGGGATGGACCTGCCGGTGGCCATCGGCATTGCTGCGGCCTTCACTGGCAGCGCCATCGCGACGTGGCGCGGCGAGGGTGAGATCTGGTTCGACAGCGTGAGCATGTTCATCTTCCTGCTGCTGGCCAGCCGCTATCTTGAGACTGCCGCGCGGCGCAAATCGGCGGCAGCGCTGGAGCGCATGCAACAGGCTTTCCCGGCGTCGGCGCTGGTACTGCGCGGGTATCCGCTGCAACGTGAGACGACGCTGGTGGCCGCCAGCCAATTGCAGGCCGGTGACGTGATCCTGGCCCGCCCCGGTGACACCATCGCCGCCGATGCCTGCCTGCTCGAAGGCGTGGCTGAACTGGACCTGGCGCTGCTGTCAGGCGAAAGCCGTCCGCAAGCCTTCCAGCCCGGCCAGGAAGCGCCGGGCGGCGCGGTCAACCTGAGCCAGCCGGTGCTGCTCCGGGTCGTACGCACCACGCGCGACAGCACGCTCGCGTCCATCACCCGTCTGGCGGAGCAGGCCGGACAGGGCAAGCCGGCACTGGCGCAGTGGGCCGACATCGTGGCCTCGCGTTTCGTGGTGGCCTTGCTGCTGCTGGCGGCGATCACTTTCATTGCCTGGCATCTGATCGATCCGGCGCGCGCCTGGGCTACCGCGATTGCGGTGCTGGTGGTGTCCTGCCCTTGCGCGCTGTCGCTGGCGACGCCATCGGCCCTGGCTGCCGCCACCGACCGCCTGCTGCGCGAAGGCACGCTGGTCGTGCGCGGCAACGTGCTGGAAACCTTGCAGCGTGCCGATACCATCCTCTTCGACAAGACCGGCACACTCACGCAAGGCCGGCCGCAGATGACGGCGCTGTGGAGTTGCATTCCCCAGGCGCAGGCCCTGTCGGTAGCCGCTGCCATGGAGCGCGGCAGTCTGCATCCTCTGGCCAAGGCGCTGGTGGAGGAGGCCGCGCGTCGTGGCAGTGCCGCTTGCGACGTCGCCGAACTCGGCTCCGTCACGGGCGCGGGCATGCACTGTCTCATCGACGGTGTTCCGTATCGCCTGGGCGCGCGCCGCTTCGTGGCCGAGATCGCAGGAGAATCCATGCCTGCCGAACTGAACCAGCCCGCTGCGGCAGCGGCCGGTTCGGTCTACCTGGGCA
>NZ_DBIC01000129.1:0-5787 GCF_002296545.1 Herbaspirillum sp. UBA812
CTTCCAAGACCAGGGAACATGTACTTCATCGGCTTGACCCAGCAGGCCGCCACCGGCGGATTGGCGCGCTTGAACCAGGGAAATGGCGCGGTTCTTCCTGCCAGCCACGTCTATCCTGGCCGTCACAGCTTTCGCGAATTCATCGCACCAATCGAACGACGCCTGCAAGCCGATCCCGGTGTCGAGCGTTTTTCCGTTCAGTCAGTGCTGGGCCGTTACGGCATCAGCCAGGAACTCTCGGTAGGGCTGGAGGTATGGGCGCAAGCGCATTTCAATACGCCAGCCTTTGTCGAGGTGGTATTTCGCCAGGCCGAGGCAGCCCAGCAGCTCGACGCCTTCGTGGCGCGTACGCTAGAACCCGATGAATGGACCGACAACGCACGACCCGGCCTGACCGTGCTCTTTGAACATCCGGTTCGCATCGGTCAATTGGCTCCCCTGCGCAAGGCCGTGCTGGAATTCCCGGGCGATGGCTGGCCGATCGACGGCTTTACGACCATCCCTGCATCTGGTCACGGCGTGGCGATGGTCCGCGGACTGCGCTATGTGTTCCTGCCGGAGATCAGCGTGCGCTGGGACGGCGCCCTGCGCGAACGCCTGAGTACTTCGCTCATCGAAATCGAGATCATCCTCATCGACCAAGCCACCAAAATTGGCCGCCTGAGCCGGAGACTGACCCAGTTGCCCAACGTCGAGCGCGCCTATCTCAACTGGTTTGACGTCATCGTGGGTGGCCAGGAAAACTATGGAACCCTCATCGAACGCCTTCACGCCCAAAGCAGTCTCGCTTCCCCAGCCCTGCCCTCCATGGCGCGTACGCCCTTCTCCGAGATGATCGGTCTTACCAGCAGCGCCGTTCTGCAGGAACGGCTGGCCATCGTGAGCGACACTGCTGCCCCAGACATGTCCTGACCGGTCCGATGGCGCAGGAAGGTTCACATCCACTTCACTCGCAGTCCGGATTGCCGTGGGTTTTCAGGCACCTGTCGCGGGCGCAGGCAGCAATGACCTTGTCGCGCCCGTCTTCGTTGATGTCGACCGTTACATAGACCGGATACTGTTGATATTCCGTACGGGTAAGGTCGGTGCAGGTGGTGTCGGTCTTGTTGCCGTTGACCGTGGATGTGCACTTGGTCTGGCCGGTAGGCACCTGGACCGAGCGCGTGCGCATTTCCATTTTCTGCTGGTTGATCACGGGGTATTGTGCATAGGCCGCGGGGGAGCACTGGTCCGCAGCAGCCCGGTAGGCCTCGGTAGCACACCCGCTGAGGGCCAGCCCGAATGACAGGATGATGATTGTTTTTGTCATGTTGAAGTCTCGCACGCGTGAAAAATTCGTGATGTCGCCGTGGTCAAGATGCGCCTGATCGACAGTGCACCGCCACTCAGGTGACCAGTCGCACCGCCGCTTCGGCATCGATGCTCGCCAGGCGCGCCAGCAAGCCGTCGGTCTCCGCCTTCAATTCATCGTCGGCGGAAAGAATGCGCCACGCTGCGCTTAACCCGGCGGAGGCCAGTGGCGGATCCCAGTCGGTCAGGTTGAATCGGTTGATTTCGTCGACCAGCATGCGCGCAAAAGGCATGAGGTTGGCACCAGGCCGCTCCGAAAAAAGCAGTTCGCACAACTGCACGCGCAAGCGGAAACGCAGTGCAGGTACCTGGCTCTCGCTGATGGCCTGCTGCAGGAATTGGGCTGCGGCCCCCAAGTCACCCTCGGCGGCCAGCGCACGTGCCTTGCCAGCGGCAGCCTGCGCCGGATCGACGAGTGGCGCGTTGACGCCCCCAGCGCTAGCACCCTGCCCCAGGCTCCCCAGCCATTCACGCGTCTGCGGACTGGCAAAGGGCATGCCACCAGAAAACGACAACGCGACGATGCCGGGCAGACGGGCGTAGAGCCAGGCACTGGCACCGATGACCTCGCGGCGCGCACTGTCATAGGCCTGTCCCAGTCGCTGCAAAGACTCGGCAGCGATGGCGTTGAGGTCGAGCCAGTACGGGAAGATCGCGAGTTGCGCTTCGGCAAAACGCACGATGTCTTCATCCGCCTGGCGGTTCTGCATCGCCTTGAGCGCTTCCTGCACCTGCGGCACCGGGCCCGGCAGATTGGTCTTGCCGCTGTTGGCGGGGGGCAGTTGCTCGATGCCGGCCCAGGCAGCAATCCGGTTCAGTCGGAAGGCGGTCGGTTGATTCAGCTCACCTTCCCCCAACCACTGCGCTATATCGGCCAGTCGCTGGAGTGCCTCGCTGCTGGCTTGTTCGACAGCCTCGGGGGTATCGACCGGCCCAGCGGCAATGGCAGCCATGGTTGGCGGTACTGCATTATTGGCGGGGCCAACAGTCGCCGCCACACTGCTCGCCGCGACTGCAGGCGCAGGTTGGGCGGCCGATGGGGTCGAGCTAGACGCGGCCACCACGAGCGGTGGTGGTGGCGTACTCTCCTTGACCAGCAAATTGCCAACCTGGCTGACGGCCGGACGCAGCGACGGGGCATCAGCATCCTTGGCCGCCACGAACGCATCGATGGATTTGAGGCGCTCACGCAACGCTTCGACCAGATCCGCTTCTTGCGGTGGCAGGGAGGACCAGTCGTGTTCGCTGCCGTGGGAGGCGATACGGTCCATCAACCATTGCAGCGCATTGCGACGCGCACGCAGCCGGGCCAGCGGGGGGTACATGCCATCCCAGTAGGCTTGCAGCATCTCGTCAAGTACCTGCAGCCCGACCGCCAGGCCTTCGAGTCCCCGGGTCTGCAGCAAGCCGCCGACCAGGTAGCAGGCCACCATGATGTCCTTGCCCTTGCCGGAGGTCAGCGCAGCCGCCTGGCTGACGACCTGCTCCCAGTCGACGCCACCACTTCCGGCCGGGCTCGATAGCTTGGCGATCTCGTTTTGCAGGAGGTCGAATTCGGGCTGGTCGCGCACATCGGTGCCGGCCGGCTGGGCCTCGCTGACCGGCGCGCCGCCGATGGTTGAGAGTTGGGTCAGATCCAAGTGGAAATCCTCTTCAGTTCAATGACGGGTCTGCAAAGCTTCAGCCCCACAGCGTCTCGATTTCGGTATCGAGGAAATAGCCAGCCCCCCGCTCGGTACGCAGCAATGCCGGATTCTTGGGATCAGCTTCCAGCTTGCGCCGCAGCCGGAGAATCTGGACGTCGATGGCCCGGTCATACACGTCATCGAAGGCGCGCGTGCCCTCGATGAGTTGCTCGCGCGAGATGATGCGACCGGGTGCGCTGAGAAACACCACCAGCAGGTTGAATTCGGCATTGGTCAGCGCCACGCTGCGCTGGTCCGGCGCCGTCAGGCGGCGGGTATTGAGATTGAGATTCCAGCCGGCGAACTGATAGGCCCGTGGGTGTTTTCCGCGCGTCACAGGGGTCTGTGCCACCTGGCCGGTACGGCGCAGCACGGCGCGCACGCGTGCCAGCACTTCCCGCAACGAGAACGGCTTGGTGATGTAATCATCCGCACCGAGTTCCAGACCCATGACCAGGTCCGCCTCCTCATCCCTTCCCGTCACGCAAATGATGGACATATTGCTTTCCCGGCGCCATAGGCGCGCCAGTTCGGCACCATCCGCATCGGGCAATCCGAGATCGAGCAGCACCAGGTCATAGGACCTCGCCGCCAGTGCGGCGTTGGCCTCGGCGGCATTGATGGCGCTGTCGGCCGGCAGACCATGTCCTGCGAGATATTCCACCAGCAGTTGACGCATCGAATGATCGTCCTCGACGACCAATATCTTGGGGGGTGGTACGGTGCTCATTCTTGCTCTTCCTCCGTTTTGCGCAGCGCGGCCTGAACGGCACGGCGCAGTCCCTGTTCATTGAACGGCTTGCGCAGCGTGACCAGGTCATGTTGCCTGCCCATCTCGTCGAGTCGCGCATGATTGCCCGAACACAGCAGCACGGGCAAGTCGGCGCGCAGCGCCCGCGCTTGCACGATCAATTCCTCGCCGCTAATCTGCGGCATGTCCAAATCAGTCACCAAGAGGTCCACGGCGCGCGGCTCAATGGTCAATTCGTTCAGCGCCTCGACCGGATCGGCAAAGCCGATAGGCTCCATACCCATGCCGGAAAGCCAGCGCTGGTAAAGCGGCCGCAACGCAGGATCGTCGTCGACCAGGAACACGCTCTGCCCCTGCCCTTGCCACTCCATCACGTTGGTGCTGTCGTCGGCGGTCATTTCCGACGCCGTATCATGCGATCCCGACCACGATGGCACCGGCGGGGTGATGACCTCGCCTGTTGATGAAATCGGCGAGGACGGAGTTTGCGCAGCGTCGGCATCCGCGCTACGGGCCCATTGGGCAGCCAGTTGCGACTCCACCGGCAGTAGCAGACGGAATACTGTGCCCTCATGGCTGGTCAGCACTGCCACCCCGCCGTCGTGTTCGGTGGCAATGCCAGCGACGATGGCCAGGCCCAGGCCGGTTCCCTTGCCGCCCGGACCGCCACGGGTGGTAAAGAATGGCTCGAAAAGCCGGGCCAGGTGTTCCTTCGCAATGCCCGCGCCGTCGTCCGTCACCTCCAGCCAGACCGCCTCCTCGGGCGGGACCTCACCGATCATCAAGCCGGCGGCCTCTGCCTGTCCATGATGCAGGCTGACGCGCACTTCGCGGCGCGCCGCCAGGCTGGCGTTGCGAATCAGGTTCAACGCGACTCGCGTGATCTGTCCGCCATTGGCGAGGACGGGCAGCGCCTGCTCCGGCGGGGTGAAGAAGATGTGAATGCCTTCGCGGCACAGCGGCCGTGCCAGTCTCACGGCTTCGTCGACCGGCGCGCGCAGGTCCAGCAGCGCACGCTGGCGATCGCCGCGTCGACCCGCCAGCAGTATTTGCTCAGTCAGATCACGCCCGCGCGCCACCGCCGAACACACCTCTCGCAAGGGAACCTGCGCTGGCGACTCTGCGGGCAGGCGCTCGGCGGCCAGTTCGGCATACCCCCCGGCGGCCCCCAGCACATTGTTGAAATCGTGGGCAATACTCCCGGCCATCAGGCCCAACGATTCGAAGCGTCGCATCTGCTCCATGCGCAGCGTCAGTGCCTGGCGTTCACGCATGGCCACCGCGATGAAAAAGGTCAGCATCGCATAGCCAGCCAGGTCGATCTGCAGACGCAATGTACTGTCCAGTCCATCCTGGCGATAAGGACCAAGATCGTAAAGTGTCAGCAGCACCGCCAGCACCGCCGCCGTACTCATGGTCAGGGTCGCGCTGCGCATGCCGCCATACAGCGCCGCGCCGGCCAGCGCCAGCGACAGCATGACCCGCATTACCTCCTCGGGAAGGTCGAAAGTCACGCTTGCCAGCAATGCGCAAAGCACCATCAACGAGCACAGGATGGAAGGCAGGCTCAGCAGGCGTGCATTGCCGTGCGCGCCGGACCAGGTCAGGAAGGCTGGAACCAGCACCAGGATCGCCAGCCCGTTGCCGACCAGCAAGGTGCTCCATTCGTGCCACCAGTTGCCGTGCATCGCGTGCACCGCCAGCGTGGCCCCGCAGGCGGCGACCACGGCGATGACGCCGACCGGCAGCAACAACAGGAAGCGGCTCAGGCGACGCAGCGTATCAAGCTGTCCGTCGCGCGCCACGAAGCGTCGTCCGACCAGCGCGCACGCCGCCACTTCGAATGCGTTGAGCACGGCAAATCCGGCATCGGTATAGACGCTGAGGCGATCATGCTGGCCCACGAACATGATGGCTACCATCACGGCCACCAGATACACCGGCCACTCCCGCAGCGGCTTGCGCCACAGCAGCGCGATCATGAAAGTCGGTGCCGGCCAG
>NZ_DBIC01000278.1:0-185 GCF_002296545.1 Herbaspirillum sp. UBA812
TGACCACCTTCTGCAGCACGCTGGAACAGCGGATGCGCATCTGCTGCTTGAAATCCGCAGCAATCTTGTACTCGCGCGCCTCGTCGATGACGGTGCGCTCGGAGACGCCGCCCAGGTTGGCCAGCGAGATGTTCTTCTTGATGTCTTCTTCCAGCACCAGGCCATCGCCCTTGCGGTCTTCGGTG
>NZ_DBIC01000278.1:475-7579 GCF_002296545.1 Herbaspirillum sp. UBA812
CGGTCTTCGGTGACGTAGGCGATGCCCTTGTCGATGGCCTTCTCGATGGTGGACAGGTCCACTTCCTTGCCGTGCAGGAAGGCCTGGCCGGTGATCTTCTTGCCGTAGGCACGGCCGAAGATGCTCTTGGCCAGCTCGGTACGGCCCGCACCCATCAGACCGGCGATACCGACGATCTCGCCGGCGCGCACGGTCATGTTGACATCCTTGATGGCCAGGCGGTCCGAGTGCAGCGGGTGGTGTACACGCCAGTCGCGCACTTCAAAAATCACCTCGCCGATCTTGGGATCGCGCTGCGGATAGCGGTCGGCCATTTCGCGGCCCACCATGTGCTGGATGATGCGGTCTTCGCTGATCGGTTCAGCGCGGCAGTCGAAGGTATCGACCGTGGTGCCGTCGCGCAGCACGGTGATCGAATCGGCTACCTTGGAAATTTCGTTGAGCTTGTGCGAGATCAGGATCGAGGCGATGCCCTGGCGCTTCAGTTCCAGTAGCAGTTCCAGCAGCGCATCGGAGTCGCTTTCATTGAGGCTGGCGGTCGGCTCGTCCAGGATCAGCAGCTTGACTTCCTTGGAGAGCGCCTTGGCGATCTCGATCAACTGCTGCTTGCCCACGCCGAGGTCACCGACCTTGGTCAGCGGGGATTCCTTCAGACCGACCTTGGCCAGCAGTTCCTTGGCGCGCACGTAGGATTGTTCCCAGTCGATCACGCCGCCGCGGGCTTGCTCGTTGCCGAGGAACAGGTTTTCCATCACCGACAGCAGCGGCACCAGCGCCAGCTCCTGATGGATGATGATGATGCCCAGGTGTTCGCTGTCGCGGATATCCTTGAAGGCACGCACCTCACCCTTGTAGACGATGTCGCCGGAATAGCTGCCGTGCGGGTAGACGCCCGAGAGCACCTTCATCAGCGTGGATTTGCCGGCGCCGTTTTCGCCGACGATCGCATGGATCTCGCCTTCGCGCACGGCCAGGTTGACGTTGTTCAACGCCTTCACACCCGGGAAGCTTTTCTCGATGCCGCGCATTTCCAGAATGTTGCTCATGATGCTGACCTCTCATTTGCCGGGCTTGCGTGGATCACGTAGCCGGACTTGTTTGTCTCTTGCGCGTTGCGGTGGGGCAAGCGCGACTTCCTGAAAGAATTAGTCCCGCACAGAGCGGGACCATGCTGTTCTTCTTACGGTGATTCTTGTTCTTGTTGGGTCTTGCGGTACTGCCGCAGGCGGCGCCGACATCGAGGATGCCGGCTGCCCGCGTATTACATGATGATGCTTACTTCAGTTGTGCTTCGGTGTAGTAACCGCTGCCCACCAGGATTTCCTTCCAGTTCGACTTGTCGACCACGACCGGCTTCAACAGGTAGGAAGGCACGACCTTCACGCCGTTGTTGTAGGTCTTGGTGTCGTTGATCTGGGGCTGCTTGCCACCCAGGACGGCGTCAACCATACCGACGGTGACCTTGGCCAGTTCGCGGGTGTCCTTGAAGATGGTGGAGTACTGTTCGCCACGGATGATGGACTTGACCGAAGGCACTTCCGCATCCTGACCCGAGACATACGGGAACGGCTGTTGCGGGCTGCCATAGCCGACGCCGCGCAGCGAGGACAGGATACCGATGGACAGGCCGTCATACGGGGACAGCACGGCGTTGACCTTGGCGTTGGTGTAGAAGGCCGACAGCAGGTTGTCCATACGGGCTTGGGCGGTAGCCGGATCCCAGCGCAGGGTCGCGACCTTGTCCATGCCCATCTGCTTGGAACGCACCACCAGCTTGCCGCTGTCGATGTAGGGCTTCAGGACCGACATGGCACCGTTGTAGAAGAAGAAGGCGTTGTTGTCGTCCGAAGAACCGCCGAACAGTTCGATGTTGAACGGACCCTTGCCTTCCTTCAGGCCCAGGGCCTTTTCCAGCGATTGTGCCTGCAGCACGCCGACCTGGAAGTTGTCGAAGGTGGCGTAGTAGTCGACGTTCTTGGAACCACGGATCAGGCGGTCATAGGCGATGACCTTGACGCCCTTGTCGGCAGCCTTCTGCAGCACGTCAGTCAGGGTGGTGCCGTCGATGGCGGCGATCACCAGCACCTTGGCACCCTTGGTCAGCATGTTCTCGATCTGGGACAGCTGGTTGGGGATGTCATCTTCCGCGTATTGCAGGTCGGTCTGGTAGCCCTTTTCCTTCAGGACCTTGACCATGTTGTTGCCGTCAGCGATCCAGCGTGCCGAAGACTTGGTGGGCATGGCCACACCGACCAGCTGCTTGCTCTGTGCGCTCACTTGGGCGCTGATGGACATCAGGGTGACGCCCAGGCCGAGGGCAATACCGCTCAATACGGATTTGATTTTCATGCTTCGAGTCTCCAGTCTCTATTTATGGAATGGCGTGTTGTAGTTATCTAAAACAGCGCCTCTAGTTCTGATGAATGTCATGCAGAGCAACTGTTTTGCGGGCTCTACATTAATTGCTTTACCAATACATTTCTAATGATTTTTTGAGCGTAATGGATATGTTTTTCGGTATAACTCCCTCTATGTAAAGTTATCTTAATTAAGCTTAAAAAATCCCGCCTAAGCCACGGCTGGCGCGGCTTTCGCCGATCCAGCCGATTTGCCGCGCAGGGCTCCCAGGGAAATGACACGCTGCGCGACGCAAAAGACGAACAGCAGCGCACCAATGAAGATCTTGGTCCACCAGGAACTGAGGCTGCCATCGAAGGCAATGAGGGTCTGGATCACGCCAAGGATGAGCACGCCGGTCAGTGTTCCCGCCACGTAACCATAGCCGCCGGTGAGGAGCGTGCCGCCGATGACCACGGCGGCAATCGCGTCCAGTTCCACGCCCTGCGCATGCAACCCGTACCCCGAAAGCATGTAGAAGGAGAACAGCACACCCGCCACCGATGCACAGAATCCGCTGAAGGCATATACCAGAACCTTGGTGCGTCCGACCGGCAAGCCCATCAGCAGCGCCGAGCTCTCGCTGCCGCCGATGGCGTAGACGGCGCGTCCGAAGCGGGTGCCATGGGCCATCCAGATCGCCACGGCCAGCACGATCAGGGCGATGACCACGCTGGGCGAGATGAACAGTCCGCCGAACTCCAGCCGCGACTGCGATAGTTCGACGAACAGCGGCTCATCGATGGTGATGGAATTGATGCTGATGAGGTAGCACAGCCCCCGCGCCAGGAACATCCCGGCCAACGTGACGATGAAAGCCTGCAGTTTGAAATAATGGATCATCGCGCCCATCGCCGCACCGAAGCCCGCGCCCATCAGCAGGACGGTCGCAATCACCAGCAGCGGTGGCCAGTGCCAGCTCTGCAGCAGGAAGGCCGCCACCATGGTGGTCAGCGCCAGCACCGACCCGACGGAGAGGTCAATGCCGCCGGAGAGGATGACGAAAGTCATACCGATGGCCACCACCAGCAGGAAGGCATTGTCGATCAGCAGGTTCAGCATCACCTGCGGCGACAGGAAGCCATCGTAGCCAAACGCCCCGATGACCAGCATCAGCACCAGCAGCGCCACCGTAACCATGGAGGTGAACCACGGCGCGTGCGAGGCGCGCCGCAAGGAAGAAGCAAGCATCATGATTTGGACATCCTCAACATGCGGCGGAATTCCGGCGACTGCGACAGGCAGACCAGGAACACCACGATGGACTTGACCACCATATTGACTTCCGGCGGCACCCCCAGCGAATAGATCGTATAAGTCAGCGTCTGGATGATGAGCGCGCCGATGACGCTGCCCACCAGGCTGAACTTGCCCCCGGCCAGCGAGGTGCCACCCAGGGTCACGGCCAGGATCGCATCCAGTTCCAGCAGCAGCCCGGCGTTGTTGGCGTCGGCACTCTTGATGTTGGAAGCGATCATCAGTCCCGCCAGACCAGCGCAGGCGCTGCAGAACATGTAGACGAAGAAGATCAGCGCGGCAGTACGGATGCCGGCCAGGCGCGAGGCCACCGGATTGATGCCGACCGACTGGATGAACAGCCCCAGCGCGGTCTTCTTCATCAGCAATGCCAGCAGCAGGAACATGGCACCGGCGATGTAGAGCGAGAACGGCAAGCCGAACAGGTAGCCACCGCCCAGGAAGAAGAAGGGCTTGTAATACACCGTCACGATCTGGCCATCGGTGAGCAGTTGCGCCAGCCCGCGTCCGGCTACCATCAGGATCAGCGTGGCGATGATGGGCTGCAGCCCGAGACCGGCCACCAGCAAGCCGTTCCACGCTCCGCACAGCAGTGCCGCACCCATCGCCGCGCACAGTGCCCATACCATCGGCACGTTGCTGACGTATTCGGAGACACCATTGACCACCACCATCTTGCCGCCGATGAGAACGGCCGCGACGGCACCCGAGATGGCCACCACCGCGCCCACCGAAATGTCCACCCCGCGCGTGGCGATCACCAGCGTCATGCCGAGCGCTGCCAGCATCAGCGGGGCAGCACGGTTGATGATGTCGATCAGGGCGCCATACAGGTGGCCGTCCTTGATCTCCAGCTTGAAGAAGCCCGGCACCAGCAGGAAATCGATCAGCAGCAGCAAGGCCAGCGCTGCCAGGGGACGCACCAGCGGGTGACGCAGCAGTGCTGCAAAAGCCGGCGCGCTGCCGCTGGCGGCGCTGTCGGGAATCAGTTTGGAATCCATGGATGCACTCATGCGGCCTCTCCCGCGATCACCTGCAAGACCGATTGCTCATCGAGCTCGCCGCGACGGTACTCGCCGCAGGCTCGGCGGTCGCGCAGCACCAGCATGCGGTCGCTGCAGCGCAGAACCTCGGGAATCTCCGAAGAAATGAAAAGAATGGACATGCCCTTGCGGCACATGGCGATGACGAAATCCATGATCTCCTGCTTGGCCCGCACATCGATGCCGCGCGTGGGTTCATCCAGGATCAGCATGCCCGGATCGGTGGCCAGCCAGCGTGCCAGCAAGGCCTTCTGCTGGTTGCCGCCGGAGAGCAGGCCGATCGGGGTTTCCAGGTCGGCCGTCTTGATGCCGAGCCACTTGACGTAATCGGCGGCGATCTGGTTCTGGCGCTTGCGCGGCAGCACGCGGAACAACCCTTGCCTTGCCTGCAGCGCCAGGATGATGTTTTCGCGCACGGAGAGTTCGAGGATCGCGCCCTCCTTCTTGCGATCCTCCGAACAGAAACCGATACCCGCCGCAATCGCATCGCGCGGATTGTCGAGCTTCACGCTGCGCCCTTCGATGCGCAATTGCCCGCAATCGGCGCGGTCGGCACCGAACAGCAGGCGCGCCATCTCGGTCCGTCCGGAACCGAGCAGACCGCACAGGCCGAAGACTTCACCGCGCCGCAATTCCAGGTCCTGCGGGGACAGCACGCCACGCCGGCCGAAACCATCAGCCTGCAGGAACACCTCGCCCTTGCCAGCTTCATCGGCGGACAGCCCGGCCGCCAGTGCCTCGGCGCCCGCTTCCACCTTGCGATGATCGACCGCCGTCACGCCGACCATCTTGTTGACCAGATCCAGGCGCGACAAATCGCCGACCAGATATTCGCCTTCGCGCACGCCATTGCGCAGCACGGTAATGCGATCCGAGATGTCGTAGGTCTGGTCCAGGAAGTGGGTGACGAAAAGAATCGCCATCCCCTGCTCACGCAGGCGGCGCAGTACCTTGAAGAGTTGCTGGACCTCGGCTTCGTCCAGGCTGGAGGTCGGCTCATCGAGAATGAGCACCTTGGCCGAGACCGAGAGCGCACGCGAGATCGCCACCATCTGCTGGATGGCCAGCGGATAGGACGACAGCAGCGCGCCGACATCGATGTCGATCTGCAGCTGCTGCAGCAATTGCTTCGACTGTGCATGCACGCTCTTCCAGTCGATGCGGCCGAAACGGCGGGGATAGCGGCCGACGAAGATGTTCTCGGCCACGGAAAGATTGGGACACAGGTTGACTTCCTGGTAGACCGTGCTGATGCCCAGCGACTGCGCCTCCAGCGTAGAGGCCGGCGCAATGGCGCGGCCATCCAGTTCGATCTTGCCTGCATCGGGTTCATGCACGCCGGTCAAGACCTTGATCAGCGTGGACTTGCCTGCGCCATTCTGTCCCATCAGGGTATGCACTTCCCCCGGGAACAGCCGCAGGCCGACATCGGTGAGCGCCTTCACGCCCGCGAATGCCTTGTGGATACCGCTCAATTCCAGCATGGGACGCGCCTGCGTCCCGACAGACATCGTCATCGCAACTCCATCAGAAGCATCGGAATCCTGATGGGCGCGCGCCGTCTTGCGCACTCCCATCAGGCCACACCAGCACCGCGCGCGCCCTGGGCAATCCAGTGCGCGCGCGCTGCCGTCATGCAGGCATCAATACTTGCGGTTCGGGAATTCCTTGGCCGCCACTTCCGCCGGGAAGATGCCTTCCTCGGTGGTGATGCGCTTGGGGACTTCCTTGCCAGCCTTGATGTCCTTGGCGATCTGCATCAGTTGCGGGCCCAGCAGCGGGCTGCATTCGACGGTGACATTGAGCTTGCCGGCCATCATGGCTTCGAAGGCACCCTTGACGCCATCGATGGAGATGATGGTGATGTCCTTGCCCGGCTTCAGACCGGCTTCTTCGATGGCCTGGATGGCGCCGATGGCCATGTCGTCATTGTGGGCGTAGAGCACGTTGATCTTCTTGCCCTCGGCCTTGAGGAAGGCTTCCATCACTTCCTTGCCCTTGGCGCGGGTGAAGTCGCCGGTCTGCGAGCGGATGATCTTCAGGCGCGGTTCGCTCTTGATGACTTCCTCGAAACCGGCCTTGCGGTCGATGGCCGGTGCCGAACCGACGGTGCCTTGCAGCTCGACGATGTTGATGTCGCCGGCGGGCATGGACTTGGCCTTGTCCAGCAGCCAGCGGCCAGCGCGGCGGCCCTCTTCCACGAAGTCCGAACCGATGAAGGTGACGTACAGCGACTTGTCAGAAACGTTGACGGCGCGGTCGGTCAGGATGACCGGAATCTTGGCGGCCTTGGCTTCACGCAGCACGGTTTCCCAGCCCGACTCCACCACCGGCGAGAAGGCGATTACGTCGACCTTTTGCGCGATGAAGGAGCGGATTGCCTTGACCTGGTTTTCCTGCTTCTGCT
>NZ_DBIC01000318.1:0-18784 GCF_002296545.1 Herbaspirillum sp. UBA812
AGGCCGAGCCATTGAACATCACGCAGGCCATCGTGCGCGTGGAAATGTTGCACAGAGAGCGGGCGGCCACGTTGGGGATGAAATTGAGCGAATCGATGGCCGCTTGCACCAGCTCGCGCGTCCTCGGGGCGACTTTCTCGGGGTGGTTCAGCACCAGCGAGACGGTTTGGAAACTGACACCGGCCGCCTTGGCGACATCCTTGATGGTGAGGCGACTCATGAACGGGGCGGTTGGCGCAAGCGCAGCGAGGACGGGGTGGGGCGGAGCAGGCAAGTCATGTCAGGTCGGCGTCGGGTTGCAGCGGCGCAAGAGCGTGCCGCGCTGCGCAATCATATATGACGCCATGCACAACCGGGCTGGGTAGCCGCCAAAAAATGTTTTTGCGACAAGCGCATCGGATGTAATCACGAGGTCACAAATCTTCGAGAAAATACGAGTCCATTAGAACGTTCTAATGTAAAGCAACTGAAACAAAGTTGCCAAAAAAGAATAATGGCAGGGACTTATTGTAAAGACTGCCATTTTTTTCTTTCTGAAATTAGAACGTTCTATAAATGATAGCCCGCTTCGCATCCCGCCGCCATGGCTGATCCGGATGCGTACGCCTTCTCGCCACGACTTGTTTTTCAGGGGAATACCATGTCTTACCGCAGTGGAAGTCCGCAGTACCGACGTTTGTCTTTGATGAGCCTGGCGATACTGTCGGTGCTGCCGCTGCTGGCGCGGGCAGCCGATGACGCCGCCCCGCCTGCTGCCACGGCCCAGGCCGATGGCGTGCCGGCAGCCCAGGATGGGAGCGTCAAGCGCCTCGACAGCGTGGTGGTCACGCGCAAGCGCAGCCAGACCAGTGCGGCGGTGGCCGGCAAGCAGGTGGAAGAGCGAGTGATGGACAGCGTGACCCGCGAGCAGGTGGAGCGCCTGCCGGATTCCACGGTGACCGATGTGGTCAAGCGCGTGGCTGGCGTATCGGTCAGTTTCAACCCGGATAATGTGAACGGTCGTGACAAGGCCCAGTTCATCGCCATTCGCGGTCTCGATGGCAGCTACAACAACGTCACCATCAACGGTGCGCCGCTGGCCTCGGTCGACCAGACCACCCGCAGCGCCCGTACCAACATGCTGCCGGCCTCCATGGTCAAGGAAGTGCAGGTCTTCAAGACCTGGACTCCCGACATGGATCCCAATGCGGTCGGCGGCTCGGTCAACATCGTCAGCCGCAGCGCCTTCGATAACGGCGGCAAGCCCATGTTCAGCGCCACCGGTGCCCTCGGCCACGCCGGCGGCAGCGGCAAGGTAGCCTCGGGCGCGGAGGGCCTGGCCAAGAAGTCGGATGTCACCTTCAGCAACACCTTTGGTCCGGACAATCGCTTCGGCTACGTGATCTCGGCCAATTTCGAGAAGGAAAACACGGTCTCCATCGGTCACATGACCACCGACAACATCTTCTACAACTACTACAACGCCAACGGCAGCATCGCCAATCCGGCCGCCTCGGGCGGCCCCAACACCGGCAACGGCTTTCCGGTGCCGCAGCAGTTCAAGTACTGGCAGCACCTCAAGAACAGCGAGACCAGCGGCTTCAATGCCAAGCTGGAAGGGCGCTTCACCCCGGATGTCTACGGCTTCCTGGGCTTTGGCTACAACAGCGATTCCACCCACATCCTGCGCAATGAAACCTTCATCGACGACAGCCGCAGCACCGGCAACAATCCGGTCCTGAACCAGACCGCCACCAGCGGGCAGTTCGCGCGCGGCGAGGCCGAAGCCGGCTATGCTGCCTCCACCATCAAGCGCACCACATCGGCCCTGCAGGGCGGTCTGGACTGGAAGCTGGACGACAGCCAGGTGCTCTCGCTGCGTTCTTCCTACTCGCAAGCCCAGCACCGCGAACCGCGCGAGCTGGCCAAGTACATCTTCGCCAATTTCTCCTATCCGGGGGCGGGATCGGCACCGGTCCTGAGCGGCACCAATGCGCTGGGCATGAGCTACAACACCTCCGGTTTCGAGCCTTCGGTCGCACTGAACAATCCTTCCAACTTCACCAACCTGAACAACTGGCAGGCTTATTACTGGCGCAAGGAGATGGTCAGCATCGATGATCAGGTCGGCGACGTGAAGCTGGATTACCGCTGGAACATGGACCAGGATGCCCGCGGCCTGGGTGCCGGCGTGGGCGTCGATTATCGCCGCCTGGAGCACAGCTATGACTACGTCAACAACCAGTACTTCCCGACCTCGGGCGGGCTGACGCTGGCCGGCAATGGTTCGGTATCCGGCACCATCATGCCCTATAGCGGCGGCTTGCCCTTCATCCTGGTCAACGGTGCCCAGGCCTGGCAGCAGTTCGCGGCCAACCAGGGACAGATCGCCGCCAGCAGCGCCAACAGCGTCAACAGCCTGCAGAGCAATTACTCGCACAGTGAACAGACCGCCGCGCTGTATGCGATGGGGTCCTACCGGACCGATCGCTGGAGCGCATTGTTCGGCCTGCGCCAGGACAATACGAATCTTTCCACCACCGGCAATGTGCGCAACGTCAGCAATGGCAGCACCACCTGGGTGTCGCAGACCAAGGATTCCAGCTACAACTATCTGCTGCCGGCAGCGTCGCTGGTCTTCAGCGCCACCGATGCCGTCAAGCTGAAGCTGGCGGCGAGCCAGACCATCGGCCGTCCCAACTACGATGCCTATGCGCCCAACACCACGATCAGCCAGAACACCGATGGCTCGGTCACCGTGACCCAGGGCAATCCGGACATCAAGCCGCGCGAATCGACCAACCTCGATGCCTCGGCCGAGTGGTACCTGCCCAATTCCAGCCTGGTGTCGCTGGCGGTGTTCAACAAGAAGATCAAGAACGAGATCTACACCCTTTCCAGCCAGGGCACTCTGTTCTACAACGGCGCGACCCGGGCGGCCTCGATCACCCAGCCGGTCAATGCCTCCAGCTCGCGTATCAACGGCGTGGAACTGAGCTACGTGCAGAGTTCGCTGGGCTGGATCAGCCCGGCCCTGCAAGGCCTGGGCTTCAGCGCCAACCTGAGTTTCCTGGACGGCCGGCTCAACGCCGCTACCAGCAATGGCGGTACGCGCACCATCCAGAACCTGGTCAACCAGCCCGACCAGATCCGCAACCTCACCGTGTTCTACAACTACCAGAAGCTGGATCTTTCGGCCGCCTACAACTGGACCGGACGCAGCCTGCGCCTGGTCGACGCCAGCCTGCCCAGCCAGGATGTCTACTGGCAAGCCCGCAAGCAGATCGACCTGCAGGCCCGTTACGACCTGGGCGGTGGCTGGCGCGCCTTTGCCGAGGTGGCCAACCTGACCAATTCGCCGGTGACCAGCGTGACCGGTCCGAACAAGGACCAGCTCAAGGACACCTTCTCCATGGGCCGGATGATCTGGCTCGGGGTGAACTACAGCCCCAAGAACCTGTGATGCCCTGTTTCGTTTGACTCACCCTTTGTACCTCCCCCCTGTAAGGAAACGCCATGTCCAATCTTGAACAACTCCTGGAACTGAGCCGCCAATCGATGGGCATCATTCCCGTCCTGGCCCTGTTGCTGCTGGTCGTGCTGGCCGTCTCGGTCGAGCGCTTCATCTTCTTTGCCCGCTGCCTGCCGTCGGGCAAGCAGATCGACCAGGCGCTGCTGCGCGCCGATCACCGCAGCGATGCCGCCTTGCAGGAGATCGCCCAGCGCTATCGCAACACGGTCTTCGGCCCGACCCTGCATGCGGCCGTGGAGTCGCGTGCACTGGCCTCGGGCGAGGCCATGGATCGTTACATCGACGAGGCCATCGTACGCACCATGCCCGAACTGGACCGCGCACTGTGGCTGCTGGGCGCGGCCATTACGCTGGGCCCGCTGATCGGCCTGCTCGGTACCATCATCGGCATCACCGAATCCTTCAACGTGCTGGGCACCGCCGGCAGCAGCAGCGGGGCGGTCACCAACGGGATCGGCCACTCCTTGCTGGCCACGGGCTGTGGCTTGCTGGTGGCCATCGCCGGGGTGGCGGCCAATAGTTACTTCTCCAAGCGAGTGCGCCTGGCGCTGCTGGAGCTGGATCTGATCAAGCTGGTCTTCATCAAGCAGCACTGTCTGCTGGAAGAATCCATCGTGGTGCGTCAGGCCGGAGAGTCGCCAGCAGCCGGGCAGGGCAAGCCCGTCATCAAGCGCGCCGCCGAGGTCGTCTATGCCGGAGCCGCATCATGAGCCGCACCCGCTACCTGCAGTCGGATGAGCCGCATATCGAGATCATCCCGATGATCGACATCATGATGTTCCTGCTCATTTTCTTCATGGTGACGATGCTCAAGATGATCGATGTGAGCGGACTCAAGATCAACGTGCCGCAAGCCGCCAGTGCCGCCACGCTGCCCAGCAAGTCGCTCACCATCGTGGTGGACAAGACGGGGGCCATGTTCTTCGAAGGCAAGCCGGTCGAGCATGATGCGCTGGTTGACCAACTGAAAGAGCGCGCCCGGACCGCCAAGCTGGAAGTGCTGGTGGCGGGCGACAAGGATGTATCGCTGGAAAACCTGCTGCACGTGATGGATGTGGCCCGCGCTGCCGGGGTCGAAGACATCGGCATTGCGGCCAAGCATTGAGGTGGATATGCGTCATTCCATGACCCTGCCGCGGTCCGCCGCGCCGTCATCTTCCTGGCAGGATCAGCCACCCGCCGTACCCGCCGGCAGCGCCCTGCGCTGGCCGCTGGCGGTCGGCGTGGCGGTGGCGGTCGAGTGCGCCATCGTGCTGCTGGCCTGGCCCAAGGCACAGGTGCCCGAACCTCCGCCCGAACCGGTCAAGGTGATGAAGCTGGTGAGCATTGCCGAGGCACCGCCGTTGCCTGCGCCCACACCGCCGACACCGGTACCTCCGACGCCCAGGCCGCCGCCCAAACCGGTCCCGCCCAAGCCAGCGCCCACGCCGAAGCCGGCTCCGGTGGTGCCCGCACCGAGCGCGCCGTCTCAGGAGGCGCCGGCCCCGGTGTCTCCCAGCCAGCCTGCCCCTGCTGCCGCTGCGCCCAGTACGCCGCCGGCACCGGCGGCGCCTGCGCCCAAGGCCCAGCCCGGCGAGGTACGGCGCGGTCTGGTACCGCTGAAGCGGGTTGAGCCGGACTACCCGCCCAAAGCCCTGGCCAGCAATACCGAAGGTGTGGTGGTGGCCCACCTGACCATCGAGAAGGATGGCTCGGTCAGCGCCGTGCAGATCGTGCGCGCGCAGCCGCCCAAGCTGTTCGACCAGGCCGCGACCAAGGCTTTGATGCAATGGAAGTTCTCACGTACCGATGAGCCGGTGCTGGGTGAGGTCGAACTGCGCTTCAGTCTGAACTGAGCGTAACAAAACGAAGATTGCGAGATTCGCCGATGAACAGAAAATCCCCCGGCCGCCGCCATTTCCTCAAGAATGCTGCCCGCACCGGCAGCGCGGCGCTGGCACTGACGGCCTTGCCAGCCAGCATCCGCAAGGCGCTGGCAGTGGCTCCCTCGTCACCGACCGGCACCATCAAGGATGTGAAACACGTGGTGATCCTGATGCAGGAGAACCGGTCCTTCGATCATTATTTCGGCTGCTTGAAGGGCGTGCGCGGCTTCGCTGATCCTATCCCGCGTCCCTTGCCGGACGGCAGTCCGGTGTTCCACCAGCGCGATCAGCAGGGCCGGCTGGTGCTGCCGTATCGCATGGAGATGGCCACCACCAGTGCCGGGCGCGCCGGCGGCAATCTGCCGCATGCCTGGAAGGATCAGCACGCGGCCTGGAACCGCGGCGACTATGACAAGTGGATCGAGGCCAAGAAGGACACCGTGACCATGGCCTACTTCACGCGCGAAGACCTGCCTTTCCACTACGCGCTGGCCGATGCCTTCACCATTTGCGATGCCTATCACTGCTCGGTGCTGGGGTCGACCAATCCCAATCGCTTTCACATGATGAGCGGCGGCATCGACCTGCAGGGCAGGGCAGGTGGACCCATGACCTTCCAGCCGCGTACCGGCAGCTGGTCCGGGGTGCCGGGCGAGCGCCGCAACGGTGCCGACAGCTTCCGCTGGACCACCTATCCGGAGCGGCTGGAGCAGCATGGCGTGTCGTGGAAGGTGTATCAGGGGACCGATGAACTGCACAAGGACCACGGCGACTATCCGAGTGACTTCAACGTGCTGCAGTATTTCTTCGCGCAGTACCAGAATGCCGCGCCCGGTTCGCCGTTGTGGCAGAAGGCCTGCAGCAAGTTCACGCTGGCCGACCTGGCGCGAGATGTCAACGGCGGCACGCTACCGCAGGTATCCTGGCTGATGCCGCCCAAGCTCAGTTGCGAGCATCCCGACCGCACCCCCGGCTACGGCGCGCATTACATCAGCCAGGTGCTGGACATCCTCACTGCCAATCCGGCGCTGTGGAGCAGCACCGTGTTGCTGGTGAACTACGACGAGAACGATGGCTTCTTCGACCACGTGGCACCGCCCACGCCGCCGCTGCATGGGGGGCAGGGCCAGTCGACGGTAGAGGTCAGCGGCGAATTCCATCGGCTGGGCGACTATGTCAATCCGGCCGATGACCTGCCCGCCGGGCTGGGGGCGCGGGTGCCGATGATGGTGATCTCGCCCTGGTCCAAGGGCGGCTATGTGTGCTCGGAAGTGTTCGACCATACCTCGGTCATCCGTTTCCTGGAGCAGATCTTCGATGTGCACGAACCCAACATCAGCCCATGGCGGCGCGCGGTGTGCGGGGATCTGACCTCGGCCTTCGATTTCAGTCGCCGCGACGTCGCCAGTCCGGTCTTGCCCGACACCTCGGCCTATCGCGCGCTGTCGGATGCGCAGGCCCGCCTGCCCGCACCCGTTGCGCCTGCCAGTCCGATGATGCCGCAGCAGGAGCGCGGCATGCGGCCGGCGCGGGCCTTGCCGTATGTGCTGGCGGTGGATGACCGGCCGCTGCCGCAGGGGGGCGCTCTGCAGCTGGAGTTCCTCAACCCCGGCAAGGCGGGTGTGGTCTATCAGGTGTATGCCCGTCAGGAGAGCGAACGCTACCAGACCTTCACCGTACAGCCGGGCAAGTCGCTGACGGCGCAATGGGGTGGTGTCGGGCCGGCGGGCGTCTACGACCTGAAGGTGTACGGCCCCAACGGTTTCCTGCGCGAGCTGCGCGGCAGCCTGGACGCTGGCGGCGATGCCGGGCCGGTAGTGCAGGTGCGCCATGACGGCGAGCGTGGCGAGCTGGTACTGGCCTTGTCCAATCCGGGTGCGCAAGCCGTGCGCCTGGTGCTGCGGGATCAGGCCTACGGGCAGCCTGCGCGTACGGCTGCGCTGGCACCGGGGCAGTCGGCCACGCTGCGATGGCCGCTGCAAAACAGTCACCACTGGTACGACCTGCTGGTCCAGAGCGAGGACAGGCCGGGTTTTGCGCGCCGCCTGGCGGGCCATGTGGAGACCGGGCGTCCGTCCTTTTTCGTCACCTAGTCATTTCTTCATGGGTCATTTCAGGATGGCCCATTTTTACATTCATTCATCTACCAGGAAGTTTTCATGCATTCTCTTGGCCGTTTTCTCCTCACCTGTACCTTTTGCCTGCTCATGGATCAAGCTCTCGCACAAGCAGCACCCCTTGTCTGGCGTCAGTCGGCGCTGACCACCGCGACCGGCCCGGTGCTGGTGTCCTCGCACCGTAGCTGCTGGACTGAAACCTCGGAGAATTCGCTCGATGGCATCCGTCGCTGCATCGCCGAAGGCATCGATATCGGCGAAATCGATGTCCGCACCACGCGCGATGGCGCGTTGGTGCTGATGCACGATAAGACCGTGGATCGTACGACCAACGGACATGGCGCGGTGGCCGACCTTACCCTGGCCGAGATTCAGGCCTTGCAGCTGTATGCGCGAGGCGGTGGCAAAGGCGCGTCCCTGACCGCGCGCCGGGTGCCTACGCTGCAAGAAGCGCTGGCTGCGGCGCGCGGGCGCATCCTGCTCAATCTGGATGTCAAGGCGGCGGACATCGGGCCGATGGTCGCGGCGATCCTGGAGACGGATACTGCGCGCGACGTGCTGCTGAACATCAATGCGGGTGTCGATGCACAGCAGGTGGCCTGGGCGCGTTCGCTGGGCATTGCCGTGCAGACGCTGTATTTCGATGAAAAGACCGGAGCATCAGCGCGCAGCGGGCAATTGCAAACCATGGCCCGGCAGGAGCCGACGGTGTTGCAGATCATCTTCCGTGATCCCGCCGTAGTCGGCGAGGCAGTTCAGGCGATCGGGCGCAGGCCGGTACGCCTGCTGGTCAACACCATGGCGATCGACATCGACAGCGGCCGGCCCATGGATCTTGCCGGACCTTACCTCGATACGGTGGCGGTGGTTCATCCCGAGCAAGTGTGGGGCAAGCTCATCGCCAGCGGGGTGAGCATCATCCAGACCGATGAACCGCAGCGATTGCTGGCCTGGTTGAAGCGCAAGAAGTTGCGGTGAATTGGCGGTGATATGAGGCCAATTGACGTTGCGCTATCTCTATCTGCTACCATCACCCGCACATGACGTAGTAATTGCGGAACTCGGAGGATGCATTGCCAGCCTACTCGGATATCTTGGTTCAGGCCTTTATCGAAGCGTTGAAGCGCTGGGAGCAGGTCGAAGATAATTGGTTCTATGTCGAATTGCCTTTGCCCACCGGGAATATCGAGGTCGCCGCCGAGCTCGTCGTGGATATCCCGCTGAAGACCCTGGTGTTGTTCGACTTGGCCATCTATCCGAAGTCATCCAAGGAAATCATTCCTGGCAACGCTTCTCTGGTGAGGGTATTCAAGGAGGCGATGGCTGATTTGAAGGCGGTAGCCAGTCAGTTCGGCTACCATTCGGTTGTATTGATCGGACAACGGGTGATGAACAGCTCGTCCAGCAATCCGGGCCGACACATTATGATCAGGTTGTAAGTCTGCAGGAGAGGGATATGGTCACAACCACCTATGAAGATTTGGTGAGCGCATTGCAGGCTCAGGATTTCTCGGGGCCTGAAGCGGCGCAGGCGTATCTGCGCGGTGAGGAGGTGTCCATCGTAACGGCCATCCGGGTGACCAGAGTGGCGTTTGGCATTTCGATGGGAGAAGCCAAGAAAATCGTGGATGCGCATCCGGCCTGGCAAGATGCTGTGATTGGTGGGCGTCCTGTGCAAAACGCGGCTATTCAGATCGCGGAAAGCCGTCCTGTTAAACAGTCCCCAGCTTCCTTGCGCAGGCGTGTATAAATTGCTGCGCTACCGTCGCTGCGGTTCAAGATAAAGCCCTTCGGGGCTTTTTCTATTTCAATGAGATGCAATGGACGAAAAAAAAGCCCACGACCTTGCGGTGTGGGCTTCAATCCAATTCTTTAGGAGGAAATTGGAGGAGACAGGTGTGACTTTACTGCTCCGCACCAAATTCAGCCAATTTATCTTTCGTATATCAGATATTCGTTTTGGTTATTTCTCGATGGGCTCGTGTGAAGCCGCATTATCAGGCCGGGCCCGTGTTTTCACCCTGCAGCCCTTCTTCTGGTGAAGCTTCCTGCACACGTGGTTTGCACGGAATCTTGCAAGCCTTGTCCGTGGCTGGCTCGGCACTATATTGCATTGCCATAGGATCGACCACGTGCTCGGTCAGCACCGGCTCACCGACGATGGGCACGCGCAGCACCGTCGAGCAGCGCGTGCCATAATCCGGGGAGCGAATGAAGATGGGTGAGAGCATGCGCTCCTTCTCCAGTCCCACTCCAGTATCGGGCAAGCGGCAATCATTGGCGCGGGTGCCATCAGTGAGCATCTCGAAGAAGGTCTCTTCCGGCGCTCCCTGGCACAGCAGGCTGGCAAATTGCGCCTTGGCGCGGGTGAGCTTGGGCCAGGGGGTATCGAGCAAGGCGTTGGAGACGCCGTAGACGCCATACTCCAAAGGCTGTCCGTTGCGCGGATCCTCCTGCCCCCGGTTGGAATACCACACCATCGTTTCCCGGTTGCCCAGCAACAGGTTGAAGCCGTTGTAGCGTTGCGCTTGCGGTTCGATCTGGCGCAAGTAGGCTTGCGGATCAAGGTCGCTGGCCAGATAGTCGGCCACCAGTTGCCCGCGTGTGGGCGCATCGGCCCGTCGCTCCGAAGGCGCGCGCACATTGGTGAGCGCCGCAAAACGTCCGTCTCGGGTCACGCCCAGCCAGGTACCGCCGCCTTGTAGATCGCGCCCGGCGTAAATGTGGGGATGGTCGTTCCACCAGCCGGCATCGGCGGCGGGGCGGGCATAGAATTCGTCCCGGTTGGCCGCCAGGATCAGCGGCATGCCGGGGATCACTTTCCAGGCGAAGATGATCAGGCACATGGCGCGACATCCTCGAAGTGCTCGACGTGGCGTTCGCCGCTGATGAGCGCCGCTGCGCCGGAATCTGCCAGCGCGCGGTCCAGGGTCCGGGTGAAGTCCTCAGCGGAAGCGGGCAGGATGCCCTGGTAGATTTCCATCCAGGTCTGGAAGCCGTCTTGTTCGCCGGGTCGCCGCTTGAGCGCGCCGGCGATGCCCAGGCGCGCTTGCAGCATGGCTTGCACGCCCTTGATCTTGCCGAACAGGGTGGTCGCGTGCGCGCTGTCGACCCGATAGTAAATGTAGAGATCCATGGATACGTCCCTATGGCTGCGGTGTGGCTCGGGCGACGCGCCGCTTACTGCGGATCGGCCAGCTCATAGGGAAGGGCGTGGAAATGCAGGGCCGGGCCATCGGCGGCACCAAGATGAACGGCATCCTCGGCAGCGGCCAGTTTCATTTCCACCAGAGCCAGTGCGTGCTCCGCATCCAGCGCCTCGGCATTGACCACCATGCCGCAGGGCTGCCCCGGATCGGCGGCAGCGAAGACTTCTTGCCCGGCGCGTGCCTCGGCGCTGGCAATGGTGGCCAGCATGGTACGGCGCTTGAGCTTGCCGAGATACTGGCTGCGCGCCACGATTTCCTGGCCGGGATAGCAGCCCTTCTTGAAGTTGACGCCCCCGATCAGTTCGAAATTGATCATCTGCGGGACAAACTGCTCCTGTGTGGCTTGCACGATCCCCGGCACGCCCGCGCGGATCTCCGACAGCCGCCAGGCCAGGCTGGCCGTCGGGGTCAGATGCTGAGACAGCTTGGGCCAGGCGGCGGTGAGGATGTCGACCGGCGCGATCCACTGGTAGCGCGGGCTGCCGGCGGCATCGGCCAGGCGGATCAGGGTGCCGTGGCTGTTGTCGATCTTGGCGTAGGGGGCCGCCGGCAAGACCGGGAACCATTCAGCAAGGGCATTGGCCGTGGCCGGGCCGACCAGGCCAAGCACGGCACGTTCGGCACTGGCATCGGCCAGTTTTGCCTTGGCACGCATCACGAACATCTGCAAACGCTTCTGGATCGCCGGCTGCAGGCTGCGCGGCAGTTGCAGCCAGATGGCCTGCTCGTCGCGCCACATCAGGAAGGTCGCCAGCAGACGGCCCTTGGGCGAGCAATAGCCGGCCAGGCGGGCCGCACTGCTGTCGAGCTGTTGCACATCATTGGTGAGCTGCCCATGCAGGAAGCTGGCGGCGTCCTCGCCGGTGGCCGTGATCAGGCCCAGGCTGGTGAGCGGGGCCATGAAGCTTTCCAGGCTTTGCGGTGCCGGGGCGGTCGGGCCAAAGCCCGTGATGTCGCCACTCTCGGCGTCGAACTGGGCGCCATGTTGCGCCAGAAAGTCACGCCAGCCGGAGGGCGAAGAAGTCATGTCTGTCATAAAGGAAATCTTTTACGGATTACGTCTTGCCGGGTCGGTCGGTCCGGCAAATTAGGCAACTGTCGTGCCAGCGATTATCATTGATGCCTCGATTATAGTGATCTCCGAAAAATCGCGTCGGAGCAACAAGGATTTCGCCTCTGGTATGAAGAAGTTATTTGTGACATTGCTGGTGCTGGCAGCCTTGGTGGCGGGGGCAGGCGTCTATTGGTCCAAGCAGCCCATCGTGGAGCCGAACGGACAAGTGATTGCCTTCACCATCACGCCGGGCGCAGGCGTCAACGGCGCTGCCCAGCAGATTGCCGCCGCCGGGGTGCCGGTCAATCCGGACCTGTTTGCGCTGTATGCGCGCCTGTCCGGCGAAGGCGGCCGGATCAAGGCCGGCAGCTATGAAATCAAGCCCGGCTACACGCCGCAGCGCCTGCTGTTGCAACTGGTGCGCGGGGAATTCGCCCAGGAAGCGCTGACCGTCATCGAAGGCTGGACCTTCAAGCAGATGCGCAAAGCCATCGCCGACCAGCCCGCTCTCAAGCACGATACCGCCACCTGGACCGACCAGCAGATCCTGGCCAAGCTCACCAACGAATACACCTATCCGGAAGGCCTGTTCTTCCCCGATACTTACCTCTTCGCCAAGGGGGCCAGCGATATGCAGGTCTACAAACAGGCCTTCGCCCTCATGAGCAAGAAGCTCAACGAAGCCTGGGCGCGGCGCGACCTGTCGCTGCCGTACCGTACGCCTTATGAGGCGCTGACCATGGCTTCCATCGTCGAGAAGGAGACCGGGCAGAAATCCGAGCGCGGCATGGTGGCCGGGGTTTTCGTCAATCGCCTGCGCACCGGCATGCTGCTGCAGACCGATCCGACCGTGATTTATGGCATGGGCGACCGTTACCAGGGCAAGATCCGCAAAGTCGACCTGCTCACCGACACCCCGTACAACACCTACACGCGCGCCGGGCTGCCGCCCACGCCGATTGCCTTGCCCGGCGCCGCTTCGTTGGCGGCCGCCTTGAACCCGGACAAGACCGAAGCCTTATACTTCGTGGCGCGCGGGGATGGCACCAGCCATTTCTCCAGCAACCTGAACGAACACAACCAGGCCGTGAACCGCTACCAGCGTTGAGCCGGTCTTCCTTTACCGTTTTATTCATTGAGTAGCGATACCTTCATGGCATCAGGCAAATTCATCACCTTCGAAGGCATCGACGGCGCTGGCAAGTCGACCCACATTCCTTTCGTGACCCAGCTGCTGCGCGAGCGCGGCATGACTGTGGTCGCCACCCGTGAACCCGGCGGCACCGACCTGGGCGAACGCCTGCGCGAGCTGGTCCTGCATCACAAGATGCATCTGGAAACCGAAGCCCTGCTGATGTTCGCCTCGCGCCGCGAGCATCTGGCCCAGGTCATCGAGCCGGCCCTGGCGCGCGGCGACTGGGTCATCTCGGATCGTTTTACCGATGCCACCTTCGCCTATCAGGGCGGTGGCCGCAAGCTGGCGCTGGACAAACTGGACAGCCTCGAACAGTGGGTCCATCCCCATCTGCAACCGGATCTGACGCTGCTCTTCGATGTGCCGCTGGAAGTGGCGCGGGCGCGGCTGGATGCCGAACGCACGCTGGACAAGTTCGAGCAGGAGAAAGCCGATTTCTTCGCCAATACCCGCGCCGAATACTTGCGCCGCGCCGCGCAGTTCCCGCAGCGTTTCCGCCTGATCGATTCCACGCGTCGCATTCCGGTGATCCAGGAAGAACTGCGCGCCATCGTGGCAGCGCTGTGAGGGAGGCTGCATGTCCGTGACTTCTTCCGACGTATTGCTGCCCTGGCAGGGCGAGAGCTGGCGTCAGTTGCAGCAACTGCGTGAGCGCCTGCCGCATGCGCTGCTGTTCTATGGCGCGGCCGGTACTGGCAAAACGCAGTTTGTCGAAGCCTTCGCCAAGTCCCTGCTGTGCGAATCGCCCACGCCAGAGGCTCATGCCTGCGGCGTATGTGCCTCCTGCAACTGGTTCTCGCAATCGAATCATCCTGACTACCGGCGCGTGCGCCCTGAAGTACTGGACGATGAGACCGCCGAAGACGAGGCAGGTGAAGAAAAGAAAACCGCCAAGGCCAGCAAGGCCCCCTCCAAGGACATCAAGATCGACCAGATCCGTGCGCTGGCCGATTTCATGAACGTTTCCACCCACCGCTCGGGCTTGCGGGTGGTGATGCTGTATCCGGCCGAAGCGCTCAACACCGCCGCCGCCAATGCCTTGCTCAAGACGCTGGAAGAGCCGCCGCCGGGCACCATGTTCCTGCTGCTGTCCAATCGCCTGGACCGCCTGCTGCCGACCATTCTGTCGCGCTGCCGCAAGTTCGCCCTGACCGCACCAGGCCATGACGAAGCGCTGGCCTGGCTCAAGCAGCAGGGCGTCAAGGATGCCGATGCCTGGCTGGCCGAGCAGGGCGGGGCACCGCTGGCCGCTCTGGAAGCCGCCCAGGGCGAGGGCCGCGATGCGCTGGACGAATTGCTGCGCCACCTGGCCCAGCCCGGCGTGGATGGTGCCTTGCGCGCTGCCGACAAGCTGCAGAAAACGCCGGCCGCCGACCTGGTCGGCTGGGTACAGCGCTGGCTGTATGATTTGCTGTCGCTGAAGTCGGCCGGGGTGGTGCGCTACTACCCGCGGTATGGCAAGGAACTGGGGCGTCTGGCCGAGCGGGTCGATGTGCTGGCCGTGTCCAAGGCCTTGCGCGGCATGGGCGATCGCCGCGCCATTGCGGATCACCCCTTGTCGGCCAAGTTGTTCATCGAGGAAATGCTGATCGATTACGCGCGCTTGTTCGATTGACGCCGCGTCGACCAGGCCGGGCCTGCGGCAAATCGCCGCGCCTGGGGGGAAGCGGCGTGCCGGACCGTATAATTCCGGCATGATGTCGCTGACCTCCTTCTTCATTCCCGTCTCCGAGCAGATGAACCAGCCGCAGCACCTGCTGCTGTCGCGGCTGTTCTGGCTGCGTTGGGCCATGGTAGCGGGCGAGCTGCTGGTGCTGGCCGGGGCGCATGCCTGGCTGCATATCGCCTTGCCCTTGCCGGCGCTGCTGGCCTTGATCGGCCTGCAGGCCCTCATCAACGCTGCCACCTGGCTGCGCATGCGCTGGGCGCGGCCGGCCGAGCAGGCCGAACTGTTCATGCAATTGCTGCTGGATGTGGCGGTATTGACGGCGCTGCTGTATTTTTCGGGCGGTTCGACCAACCCCTTCGTTTCCTTCTACCTGCCGGCACTGGCGGCAGGCGCTGCCACGCTGGCCTGGCCCTATGCCTTGCTGCTGGCCCTGTGTGCGTTGGGATGCTATTCGGGGCTGGTGTACTTTTACCAGCCGCTGCACATCCACGACCACGGGCAGGCGATGGCCTATCACCTGGCCGGGATGTGGATCAATTTCTCGATCTCGGCCTTGCTCATCACCTGGTTCGTCAGCCGCATCGCAGCGGCCGTGCGCTTGCGCGACGGCCAGCTGGCACAGGCGCGCGAGCGCCAGCTGCAGAGCCATCGCATCGTCGCTCTCGGCACCCAGGCTGCCGGTGCCGCCCATGCGCTCAATACACCGCTGTCCACGGTAGCAGTGATCGCTGGCGAAATGCGCCGCGACATGGCCAGCAATCCCGCGCTGGCGGCCTATGAGGAAGACGTGCGGGTGGTCGAGGAACAGATCGCCGTCTGCAAGGCCGCATTGGAAAACATGCGGCTCGACGCCGATGCCCAGTTGCGCAATGAAGACAGCGCGCCCATCACGCCCTGGCTCACCAGCCTGCTGGAAGGCTGGCGGCTGCGCCATCCGGCCGTGTTGCTGGCAGCTGAGGTACATCAGCCGGGCTGGAAGGCCAGCCAGTTGCAGGACCTGTCGCAGATCCTGCTGACCTTGCTGGACAATGCGGCCCATGCCGTGCGCGGCCTCGGCCATCAGGGCGAAATCCGCATCCGCCTGGCACCGGCCGAGGCGGGCGAGGGCGCACCTGCCGCCTCCGGCAAGCCGGGGCGCACCATGGCGATCATCGAGGTCTCCGACAATGGCGCAGGCATCAGCCCGGAACTGTTGCAGCGTCTGGGCCACGGGCCGGTGGCCAGCAGTTCGGGCGGTTCCGGCATCGGACTGATGCTGGCCACGGCCAGTGCCACCCACCTGGGCGGCAAGCTGAAGCTGCGCTCTTCGCCGGGGCAGGGCACGGTCGCGCAGTTGCGCTTCCCCCTGGTCTGAACCGCCATCCTATTCTTCTGGTTTTACGGATATCCCCATGAGTGCCGCCTTCCTGATCCTCGATGACAATGACGTCTTTGCCAGCACGCTGGCACGTTCGCTGGCACGGCGCGGCTTTCGTGCCGTCGTCGCCCATACCGGCGAAGAGGCCCTGGATGCCGCGCGCCGCGAGCGTTTCGACTACGTCACCATTGATCTGCAGCTGGAAAAGGATTCCGGCCTGCAATGGGTCGGGCCGCTGCGGCAGGCGCTGCCGGAGGCGCGCCTGCTGGTGCTGACCGGCTATGCCAGCATCGCCACCACGGTGCAGGCCATCAAGTCCGGCGCAGATAATTACCTGGCCAAGCCGGCCAATGTGGATTCCATCCTCTCGGCGCTGTCGTATGTGGCCGAAGGCGAGGCAGTCGATGAGCCCGTATTGCCGGTGGAAGAGGCATCGCCGCTGTCGCTGGAACGTCTGGAATGGGAGCACATCCAGCGCGTGCTGGCCGAGCATGAAGGCAATATTTCCTCCACCGCACGGGCGCTGAACATGCACCGCCGCACCCTGCAGCGCAAGCTGGCCAAGCGGCCGGTAGCACGCTGAGCCGACATCGCGGGGCTCTGTAACGAAAGGTAAGCGCCCGGCAAGCAGGGGCGACAGCCTGTCGGCATGGCTTTACAATAGCGGCCATGTATATCGATTCCCATTGCCACATCAATTTTCCCGACCTGGCGGCGCGCTTGCCCGAGATCTTCGGCAAGATGGCCGACAACCAGGTCAGCCATGCCCTGTGCGTCTCGGTCGACCTGCCGGATTTCCCGCAGGTGCTGGCCCTGGCCGAACAATATCCCAACGTCTACGCCTCGGTCGGCGTGCATCCGGACTACGAAGACACCCCCGAGCCGACGCTCGACGAGCTGATCCGCCTGGCGGACCATCCGCGTATCGTTGCCATCGGTGAAACCGGGCTGGATTACTACCGCCTTCAGGGTGACCTGGAGTGGCAGCGTGAGCGCTTCCGCACCCATATCCGCGCCTCTCGGGCGACTGGCAAGCCGCTCATCATCCACACCCGCTCAGCGTCGGAAGACACCATCCGCATCCTCCAGGAAGAGGGTGCGAGCCCGCAGGCGGGCGGCGTGGCAGGGGTCATGCATTGCTTCACGGAATCACAGGCGGTGGCCGATGCGGCCATTGAACTGGGTTTCTACATTTCCTTCTCCGGCATCGTCACCTTCAAGTCGGCCAAGGACCTGCAGCAAGTCGCCCGCACCATTCCGCTGGAGCGCATGCTGATCGAAACCGATTCGCCCTACCTGGCACCGGTTCCGTTCCGGGGCAAGACCAATGAGCCGGGTTACGTGCGCCATGTCGGTGAATTCATCGCCGACCTGCGCGGCATCAGTGCGGCCGAAGTGGCGCGCCAGACCTCTGACAATTTCTTCAAGCTGTTCGGAATCAAGCCATGACCCTGCTGGAAAAGCTGCGCGCCCGCTTCGGCGGCATCGGCCGTATCGTCCTTTATACCTCGCTGCTGTTGCCGGGGGCCGCCCGTGCGGGAGCGTATGAAGATTATTTCCAGGCCATCCGCATGGACAACGTCTATTTCCTCAAGCAGCTGATGCAGCGCGGCATGGGGCCCAACTTGATCGAGCCCAAGCGCGGCTATACCGGCCTGATGCTGGCCATCCGTGAAGATTCGATGAAGGCTTTCGACGTGCTGGTCAATGCGCCCGATGTGAACCTGGAAGCCCAGGCCACCAACGGCGACACACCGCTGATGCTGGCCTCCTTCTACGGCAATATCCCGGTGGTGAAGCTGTTGCTGGCGCGCGAGGTCGAGGTCAATCGTCCCGGCTGGACCGCCCTGCATTACGCCGCCATCAATGGCAGCTCCGAGATCGTCAAGCTGCTGCTGGATGCCTCGGCCTATGTCGATGCCGAGTCCCCCGATGACAAGATGACGCCGGTCATGCTGGCCGCCATGCGCGGCCGCGTTGCGGCAGTGGAAGTGCTGCGCGACAACGGCGCTGATCTCACGCTCAAGAACAAGGATGGCTTGACTGCCATGGACCTGGCTCGCCGCTACGGGCAGGAGGGCGTGATCGACGTGCTCAACGTCAAACCGCGCCAGTAAGCCGCACATTCGGTCCCGCAAAAGGAAACGTCCCGGCCACCTCACGGTGGACCGGGACGTTTTACATGGTCGGCTGCTTCAGCGCACCAGGATCTGCGGACCGACGTCCTTGATGTCCTTGGTACCGGTCAGCGCCATGCTGACGTCGAGCTCCTTGTGCATGATTTCCAGCATCTGCGACACGCCTTCGCCGCCCATGGCACCCAGGCTGTAGAGGAAGGCGCGGCCGATCATGGTGCCGCGTGCGCCCAGGGCGACCGCCTTCAACACATCCTGGCCGGAGCGGATGCCGCCGTCGAACCAGACTTCGATCTGGTCGCCGACGGCTTCGGCGATGGCGGGCAGGGCTTCGATGGAGGACATGGCCCCATCGAGCTGGCGGCCACCGTGGTTGGAGACCACGATGGCATCGGCACCGCTTTGCACGGCCAGTTTGGCATCTTCCACATCGAGGATTCCCTTGAGGATCAGCTTGCCGCCCCATTGCTGCTTGATCCAGGCGACATCTTCCCAGTTCAGGGTCGGGTCGAACTGGCTGGCGGTCCACTTGGACAGCGTCTGCACGCCGCCGGCACCTTCACCGCCCTTAATGTGGCCGGCCAGGTTGCCGAAGGTCTTGCGGCCGCCCAGTGCACGCAGCGCCCAGCCGGGCTTGCTGGCCAGGTCGAGCAGGGTGTCGAGGGTCAGCTT